>JAUSES010000018.1 GCA_030649835.1 bacterium | reverse complement strand
GAAAGATTTTTCAGCAGAAAAATACTTTTGGCCATGTGACCAGCAAATTTAGAAGTGACCAATGTCGGGCTGTAGTATAGTGGTAGTATACATGCATGGGGTGCATGCGGTCCGAGTTCGATTCTCGGCAGCCCGAAATAGGAACGAAGTGAGTATTTCGGGCTGAACGAGCAAACTGCTTTGCTCGCGCCCGATAATCGAACAGCGGAGTCGTGTTTTGCCAGAAGGCAAAACCGATGAGCTGGTGCCCAGACAAATTTTTGCGACGGCAAAAGTTTAGTCGCGGGCGATTCTCGGCAGCCCGAATTTTATGGAAAACCAAGGTGAAATCAAACTAAAGATCCAGAAGCTTCTCGGTGCGGAAATTACGCAATTCTTGTTAAAAGGGCAAGGGTATTGTAATGACGCTTACTATGTTGAAACCGGTGAAGATAATAAGTACATCGTAAAACAAGAACGGAATAACAAAAAAGCTGAAGAACAGAATAATCTACTCGTGGAGGCGGGTGTTATCCAAGAGCTATACAAAATGAATTTGTCCGTTCCCTCACCCTGTGTGGTTTTTGTTTCTGAAAAACCTAAAATGTATGGGTACAAGTATATTGAAGGCGAGATGATGAAAGACGTATGGGGATCTCTTTCCGAAAAAGAAAAAATAGATATATGCCACACGATTGGTATTTTTCATGCAGAAATTGGAAAAGTCTTTACCAAAGAGATAGCCCGTGCAAGCAGTGTTAAAATTGATGAATCCCCATATGTTCACCCTGAAGTAACCGACGAGTACAATAAAGCACTTGCGAGTGTTGATGTACCAGACGAATTTAAAATGTTGGTTAAAAAAGCAAAAGTTATATTTGACGGAACAAGCAAAAAGGTAGTATTCCAATTTATTCACAACGACCCTCATCACGAGAATATTATTATCAGGGATAAGAAAATTTCCGGAATTATTGATTTTGGTGCTGCAGAGTGGGGAGAAGTAGCAAAAGAGTTTTCTCGTTATATCCGAGATTATCCAGACTACTTTCAGCACATTGTTTCTGCGTATGAAAAAGAATCCGGCCATAAACTTTCGTATGAACGTCTTGTCAGCAATGCGCTCTTATGTGATTTTCCCGATATTGTTGAAAATTACC
>JAUSES010000014.1 GCA_030649835.1 bacterium | reverse complement strand
TTCGATCCCCCCCCAGGCCTCCCTAAAACGAAATGTTTTAGCCAAAGATTGATTTGCCCGGGTGGCGGAACTGGTATACGCGCAACACTTAAAATGTTGTCTGCATTTAGCGGATGTGGGTTCGATTCCCACCCCGGGCACAAGCGGAACGCAGTGACAGGGGCCCGATGCCCGCCCGAACGACTGGATCGTTCAGTCGGGCGGGGGTATCGGGGCGTGTGGGAATCGAAGCCCGATTGAGCCGAACGTTTTAGCGAGCCAATCGGGGTACTAAACCTGTAAGGTTCGATTCCGTCAAAAGTATTTTTTTGCTAAAAAATCTTTCGACCCTGCCTCGCGCCGCCGCGCTCCGGCCTTGCGGAAGCTCCATGTATTCGCTTCCTCACCCCGGGCACCACAAATAATTACTATTCCTAATATTAAAAATATGTGTTAGAATTGCGAACATTATTTTTAGCAAATAAAATGCGCCCATAGCTCAGTTGGTAGAGCAATCGCCTCTTAAGCGAAAGGTCGTTGGTTCGAACCCAACTGGGCGCACAAGGTGAAAAAGTTTCAACTGCTTGAAACTTTTTCACACTTGTGCGAGACGGAAGTATGTTTCGCCAGCAGGCGAAACAACCGAGTCGGGGTCGAGAAAATTTCGAGCGACGGCGAGAAATTATTCGTGACCACAGTGTGCGAGACAGAAATTTGTTTTACTAGTAGGCGAATCCAACTGCGTGCACTTTGCAAAAACATAAAAATGGGCAGGTGGCGAAATTGGTAGCCGCGCCAGCCTTAGGAGCTGGTCCTAGCAATAGGATGGGAGTTCGAGTCTCCCCCTGCCCACAAAGAACAAAACTCAAAGGTCCAAACCCCATCGACGAAGTTGAGCCTACGGTTTTCTTAAAATTCGCAAGGGTCCGACTCCTACGGCCGCCGTAGGAGTAAAATACAAAGGTCGAACCTTTGTACAAAGGTTCGACCTTTGTTATAATATACGCATGAGTCGAAACATCGAGCTTTCAGTTGGAGAATTCTACCACATCTACAATCGTGGAACGGAAAAGCGGAAAATTTTCCTAGCTAAAAAAGATTACGACCGGTTCCTCGCACTCCTATACCTATGCGCTGGTGATAAGGCTGTTAATCTTCGCGAACAAGGTACAACAATTCAAGATGTAATAAAAATTGAGCGAGAAGAATTAATCGTTGATATTTGCGCATACTGTCTCATGCCAAACCACTTTCACCTACTTCTTCATGAAAAAATTCCAGACGGCATTAGTCGCTTTATGCAAAAATTATTAACCGCCCACACAATGTACTTCAACAAAAAATATCACCGAAACGGAGCGCTGTTTCAAGGTAAATTTAAAGCGACTCACGCCGACAGTGATGAATATTTGAAATACTTGATCTCCTACATTCATCTAAACCCTATTAAACTGATTGACCCTAACTGGAAAGAAAACGGCATTGGCAACAAAAAAGAAGCAAAAGAATTTTTGGAAACCTACCAGTGTTCAAGTTATCTTGATTTTTTGAACCGCGAACGGGCTGAAGAAGTGCTAATTAATCGTAAAATCTTACCCGACTATTTCGAAACTCCAAAAGATTTTGAAAGTTGTGTCACAGAATGGCTCAGCTACAAAGACCTCTGATACAAAGGTCGAACCTTTGTATTAAGAGTAAGACCCTCTGTGATACATAAGGTCGAACCTTTGTATCACAGATCTAGGACGAGGTTGAGCCTCGTCT
>JAUSES010000059.1 GCA_030649835.1 bacterium | reverse complement strand
AGAAGCCGAAGACTTTTTGGAGGGAGGATTTTTTGGAGGGGAATACCAATACGAATGCATCGTGTGTTTGCCCCGCCCACCCGTGCGCACACCGAGTCCTTCGCTGGCGGGTCTGAAACCAGCGAAGCTCCCTTTACTTTTTCTTTTTTAAATCAACAAAGACCGAAAGTGGTACATTTTTTCTGAAATTCTTTCGTTCATGCCGTGCTGTAAGTAGCTGATTTACACCCTCCATTGCAAAACCGAGTGCAGGGATTGTCCAATTTACACCTCCTGTAGCAATGAGAGTCCCGATCCCGCTTCTACTCAAGAGCCATTTGGTTAAGTCTGTGTCTATACCTTCCCATTCAGACTCTGCTTTTGAATACTGTTCCTTCAGTTCGTCTGCAAATTCCAAAGCAAGCTTGTTTGTTTTCTCATAATTTAGTGTCTCGTCCGCCGATACTTCTTTCCACGTCTTTCGGAGGAAATTTCGCAAGTTAGACAATCTTCCGTCTGCTTTTATTTTATGGACGAATTTCAAATCTGTGCCGTCCAGAAATTTGAAATCAAGATTTTGAAAGCTATACGCAATGGGACTCCATGGGCTTTTGTCTGATGTATCATTTTGGGCTGACAAAATCTCTCTCCACCTAAATTCAAAATCCGTATATAAATGAGCCCCTGTTAGCTGAGAAATATATAAACCCTGCTCCAAATTCCCGCCCATTGTGTGGGTGCTGATACCAAAGGATCCTTTTTCATTTGGGTTCGTCACGAAGTAAGGGTCTTCTTCCTTCATTTTGTCTATATACTTAATCATTCCGTCGACATCTTCTTCTGTCATTTTTTTGTCAAACTCCTTTAGTTTTTCTCGTTGTGCATGTTCAGGAATAGACATCCATGTTCGTTTAAATTCTTCTTTTGCAGTTTCCTCCATGGAATCGTCTTGTTCAAGAAATTTCAGTAAATCATTCTTCTTTGGACTTAATCGTTTCTCCGCACTAACCCACATTTCTTTCCGCAACGACGAATCGAAGTCGAGAGGGTTTGGAAGCAACAATACTTGTTTATCGTATATCCATGGTGCGAGTTGGATAATAAATAACACCCATTTCCATGTATTGGAAACGTATTCCTCTGGATGCATTATGGGATTATAGTCAGGTGCTATGAACCATGGATTCATGAAAGGATCCATCACCAATATTTCGTCGCAGTACAATGAATATCTTCCGACACTTCTCAGAATTGTTTGGGGTCGCATATTTCCCATATAGAGTGCTCTCAAATTGTCAGATGGGGCTGGTAGAAATTTCGTCACGTCCGTATCAGGTGGCCAAAGCCACGCCACCAATTTATGCAATTCCGCCACATGCTCACGAGAGACTGTTCTTTTGATATCAATCAAATCCCGTCCTTCCGTAAATCCGAAAATATCGATAATCGCCTCGACCAAAGTCATGTTTTTTTCGTAGAGCGAAAGATTGGCTCCAGAACCATCGAAAACAACGCCAGAAAAATGGCGGTACCTTTTGGTATTTTTATTCATAGCTTGCTCTTTTTCCATATGGCATCTTTTATATTTCAAACCACTTCCACATGGGCATTTTTCGTTCCGTCCTATGTTCATGGTCGTTGTATAATACACCTATGAAGTATTTTCTCTACGCACGCAAAAGCACCGATGTCGAGGACAAGCAGGTATTGTCTATCGAATCACAGCTTGCGGAGTTGCAGGCGCTTGCGAAGCGCGAACAACTCAACGTCGTTGAGGTATTCGTAGAAAAGAAGTCAGCAAAGATGCCGGGCCGTCCGGTGTTCAACGAGATGATAGCGCGAATACAAAAGGGCGAGGCGAAAGGCATTGTGTGTTGGAAGCTTGATCGCTTGTCGCGCAATCCCGTGGACGGCGGGCAAATACAGTGGCTTTTGCAGAATAGTGTTATCACACATATCCAAACACACGACCGCGGTTATTATCCCGCCGACAATGTATTGATGATGTCAGTCGAGTTCGGTATGGCGAATCAATATATCCGCGACTTGAGCGTGAACGTGACGAGAGGTCTGCGCCAGAAAGCGCGTCTCGGTATCTATCCAAGCAGTGCACCCCTCGGATATCTGAACGACCCGCGCACCAAGACTATCGCTGTGGATCGGAAGAAAGCGCCCCTCGTGCGCAAGGCATTTGAGCTGTATGCAAAGAATGAATCACGGCTTGAAGATGTTGCTAATTTTCTGTTTCAATACGGAATCAAGACAGGTGCGACGAGAGGGTCGTGGAGAAAGGGTGGCGGCAAGCCCCTAAAGAGAGACCAGATATCCTTCCTACTCTCCAACCCTTTTTACTACGGCCATTTCAAATACAGTGGAGAAATGTACGAGGGCAAACATACGCCCATCGTGAATAAGGAGCTTTTTGATGCGGTACAAAAAGTATTGGCGCTCCGCGGTCGCGTGCACTACAAACTAACCAATGAGCCCCAAGCATACT
>JAUSES010000029.1 GCA_030649835.1 bacterium | reverse complement strand
TGAATTACGAAACTCTGGTTTTCCGTCTTTGCGAGTTGGTAATCCAACGTGGCAATCCAGAGTTTATCGAGCATAATCCTGGATTGCTTCGCTTTGCTCGCAAAGACGATGCTGGGATATTGCAGTTTCGTAATTCAAAGTATTGCATGGTGTTTCCGCTATCTTGTCTATAAAATCCTATAATTCTGCTAAATAAAGATTAACTTAAATAAATTAAAAGCAACAAAAACAAGATGAAAAAGTAGGTGGGGGGGTCAAGTGGCAATCGATTCAGAAAACCTTTATACTGTATGCACCTTTATGCTCAAGTTTGACGACACGCGCGGAGATGAACAGATTGCGAAGCTTCACCAAAAAGAGGAGGAGGAGTTTTTGCAAATAATGTCCACCAAACACGGCATCCCTTATGCGGATTTGTCAGGAGTGCCTGTGGATACTGGGGCGGTGGGCCTCATCAAGGAATCAGTTGCGCGCGCGGCGCTCATTGCGCCTTTTGAAATCGTAAACAAAAAAATAAAAGTTGCGCTTTTTTCTCCTACACAATCAAGCACAAAAGAAGTTCTTGCGGAGCTCGAAGAGCGTGGATACAAAGTAGAGCAATATCTTGTTTCTCATGCGAGCCTTGAGAAAGTGTGGGAGCGCTACAAAGAAATTTCCGGCGCAACAAAAAGCGAAGCAGGGATGGTGGACATTTCAGGCGACGATATGGCAGGTCTCGTGAAAAAATTTACCTCTCTTGCCGATGTGTCCAAAGCTCTCCAAATAACTTTCACTGAAAAAACCGCGCGCCATATTTCAAATATTTTTTCTACTATTTTGGCGGGCGCTATTGGTATCCGCGCGTCAGACATTCACCTTGAGCCTGCGGAGGATGCTATTCATATTCGCTTTCGTGTGGATGGTGTCCTTCATGAAGTGGCGACACTCCCCACAGAAATTTACCGTCTCTTTAGCTCGCGCCTAAAACTCCTCTCAGGACTTAAGCTCAACGTCGGCACCGAAAGCCAAGATGGGCGTTTTAGTATTAAGATTGCAGATATTGAAATTGAAATGCGCGTGTCGGTAATTCCTGGCTCATATGGAGAAGGAGTGGTGATGCGTATTTTAAACCCACAGTCGCTCAATGTAACCCTTGAAGACCTTGGTATGTCTCCACGCTTGCTTGCTATTGTTGACCGTGAGATTCGCAAGCCCCACGGAATGATTTTGAACACCGGTCCTACCGGCTCGGGTAAAACAACCACGCTTTATGCGTTTTTAAAGAGAATTTACTCGCCTGAAATAAAAATGATGACGATTGAGGACCCTATTGAATATCATTTGAAAGGCGTGTCGCAAACACAGGTGGAGGCCGATAAAGGCTACACATTTTTGGAAGGGCTTCGCGCAGCGATGCGTCAGGACCCTGACGTGATTATGATTGGGGAAATCCGTGATGGCGAAACAGCAAAAGTTGCTATTAACTCTGCTCTCACTGGGCATATGGTTTTTTCTACACTGCACACCAACACCGCCGCGGGTGCTATTCCGCGCCTGATAGACCTCGGTGTTACACCCAAAATTATCGGTTCATCTCTCACGGTTGCCCTTGCTCAGCGACTCGCGCGAAAACTATGTGTGGAATGCAAAAAGGAGGATGTGCCGAATGAGCGTGAACAAAAAATCATTGATGAGGTTTCTGTGCTCATAAAAGAAAAAGTAGGTGAAGTGGTGCAGACAAAAAAGGTTTGGCGCGCGGTGGGTTGTGACAAGTGCAACAACACTGGGTACCGTGGGCGTGTGGGTATTTTTGAAGCCGTACTTATGACTGCAGAGATTGAGGCACTTTTGGACACCATTCCATCCGAGCGTGAGGTTCGTGAAATCGCAAAAAAGCAAGGGCTTCTAAACATGCGTGAAGACGGTATTGAAAAAATTCTCGCAGGCGCGACGGCTTTTGATGAAGTGGAAAGGGTGGTTGATTTGGACAGAGAGGGATAAAAAATTAGGCCCGATGATACTAATTGTATCATCGGGCCTTTTCGTCACATCTGGGGTGCTGCTTGAGTTAAGCATTGGGACACCCTGAGGATGTCACAGAATTTTGTGAAGCCAACGGCACAGCTTCCCTTTATTGTGGATCTCTTACTTTTGTCACTAACCACGGCAACAACAGATAGGCCATGCCTTGACGGGGACATTTTTTCGATTTCTCTGTTGCCAAAAATATCAGCGTTCAAAAAAATAATATTAAATGTAGCCACCTTCAATTTCTGTCGGGCTACTCTCAGTGTCCTCACTACTTCAACATGACACCCTTTAAGATGCTCGTAAAGGGTCTTTATTTTATTCTTTGGAAAACCAACTAGCAGAATTGTAGCCTTTGGTTCTGTAGCGCTTGATCCCGTCGTCTGCTGATGCATTTCGTACTCCCCGTTTGTTAAAAAACAATCTCGCTTACGCGAGTCCTTGTACTCCACAAAGAGCATACCAAATACTCAAAAAGTGTCAATCGTTGTTATTTGTGTTCAAACCCGATACAATTTGAATGAAGTTCCTGTCAGTGAGAAGGTCTTTCTTGTTTGTTTAGATGCAATTCAAGACGCGAGAGAGATTTGTGACCAAGATGTACGAGTAGTACTTCGCGGGAACAAACGAAGTAACGCTGCGTCCAAGACGTGAATCTGGTGATTCAGAAGTTCGCTAAACAAACAAGAAAGAAAAAATCCGATACATAAACCCCGCATCAGTTCCCACCCCATAAAGGGATGGGTTAGGAGGCGATCTAAGGAGAGAACCCGTGATCTTCGCAATAAAGCGAAGGACCGATTCATCCTCGTTCGCTACCATGTGAAGCCCTGAGGCTCCAACTGTATGTGAGGCTTATGTATAGGATCTTTAAAATGAACGTCGATGGCCTTTTAACCATCGATTCATCCATCCTAGCACAAAACAATTTTTATGTCAAGCTCCCCCCTAAACAATCTTGAAGAATCCGAAAATACCGCTGAAAACGCTGGGGATTTTTCGTTTTTGGATCAAGCGCTTCGTCCGCACCGATTTGACGAATACATCGGACAGGAAACGATTAAACAGAATTTAAAAATCCTTCTTCAAGCTGCAAAAGAGCGCGCTCATCCTCCCGAACACATTCTTTTTTACGGGCCACCGGGGCTCGGAAAAACAACGTTGGCACATCTTATAGCAAACGAAATTGGCTGTCAAGTCAAATCTACGTCGGGCCCCGCCATTGAAAAAGTGGGCGATTTAGCTTCCATTTTAACCAATCTTTCCCCGGGTGATGTGCTTTTTATAGACGAGATTCACCGCTTGAACAAAATGATTGAGGAGGTTCTTTACCCCGCAATGGAGTCGGGTGTTTTAGACATCATCATTGGCAAAGGTCCAAGTGCGCGCACTATCCAGCTCGACCTTCCCCCTTTCACGATGATCGCCGCCACCACGCGTGTCGCCCTCATTTCCTCTCCGCTTCGCTCGCGTTTTTCTGGAGGCACGTTTCGCTTGGAGTTTTACATCGAGGACGAAATCGAAAAAATAGTAAAACGTTCGGCGGGAATTTTGGGCATTACTCTTTCGGATGACGCAGCGCGTGAAATTGCAAAAAGGAGTCGCGCCACACCTCGTACTGCAAACTATCTTTTAAAACGCGCGCGTGATTTTGCGCAAGTGAACAAGGGTGACCTATCTTCTAAGTTTGTTTCCGAGGCACTAGCTCTTCTTGAAATAGATGAAATGGGGCTAACTGCGCTTGACCGAAAAATCCTTGGAGTGATTATTGAGAAATTTAAAGGTGGCCCTGTGGGTCTCTCCACTATTGCCGCTGCTCTCTCTGAAGAAATGGCGACGCTTGAGGAAGTGAACGAACCCTATCTTATGCAACTCGGCCTCATCGAGCGCACCCCCCGCGGTCGTCTCGCCACTCCCCGCGCCTATGAGCATTTAGGATTTGATGTACCGGAGAATATTCAAAATAAGCTTTTGTAAAATGTTAGATTTTCGGTTATTCTAGAAACACTATGTCAGGACATAACAAATGGTCACAAATAAAGAACAAGAAGGCTGTGACAGACGGTAAGCGGAGTAAGATTTTTGGGAAGTTCTCAAAACTTATCGCCCTTGAGTCCAAAAAGGCTGCGGGAAACCTGGCATCAGCTGGCCTTCGTGCGGTGATTGAACGTGCAAAAAAAGAAAATATGCAAAACGAGCTCATTGAGCGCGCGGTAAAAAAGGGTGCGGGAGGCGACGCGGGTGATATGATTTCTGTTCTCTATGAGGCGTATGGCCCCGGTGGTTGTGCGATGTTGATTGAGGGGCTTACTGATAATAACAACCGAACGGTGGCTGAAATTAAACACCTGCTCTCAAAGCGTGGACTTGCTCTTGCGGGACAAGGAGCTGCTCTTTGGGCCTTTTCAAAAAGCGCAGATCGGTATGAACCTCAGACAACGGTCCCTCTCTCAGATGAGGACGGCGAGGCTTTGTCTTCCCTCCTCGAGGAACTCGACGACAATGACGATATCCAAGAGGTGTACACGAACGCAGAGTAATTAACCCCGAAAACCAAACCTCGCAATAAACAGCTATAGCTGTTTATTGCGAGGTTTGGTTTTCGGGGAAACCTTCGCCGTGGTACACTGACAAGATGAGAATCCTTGCTATTGATCCCGGTTATGAGCGTCTCGGTGTTTCTATTCTAGAAAAAACAAACTGTAAAGAGATTTTAGTTTTTTCGGAATGTTTCAAAACGAAGTCAACACTCCCTTTTGTAGAACGTCTTGAGCTTTTGGGGCGCGAGGTTAAAAAAGTGATTGATGGATACTCTCCAAAAGCACTTGCGATTGAAAATCTTTTTATAGAAACCAATCAAAAAACAGCAATGCGTGTCGCTGAGGTGCGTGGGGCTATACTTTACCAAGCGCGCTTGCTTGGGCTAGATATTTACGAATACACTCCCCTCCAAGTCAAAGTAGCGACGACAGGCTACGGCAAAGCAACAAAGACGCAGGTTTCCCTGATGGTCAAAAAACTTGTTTCTGGGGCAGAAAAAGTGAAACAAGACGACGAAATAGACGCCATTGCTATTGGAATCACTCATTTCGCATATTTTCGTCCTTCAAAAACTGTTGTAAAGTAAGGCTTTTCTGCTTTTCCACAACTTGTCCACAAATTTAATAAATTGGGGTTGCACAGGAAAAAGCTTTTTGATACAACTATGTGTACTCAGGCAAAAAAGAAGGCCTGGGCACTTAATTTAAATATAAACTATGCCAGAAGACGAAGTAATTGATGAGGAAATGATAGACTTAGACGACGGAATTGATTTTGCAGATGATTTGGATCTTGGTGATGATAACCTTATCGTTGGTAAAGGAGAGGAGGAGGATCTCATGAACGAAATGGATTAGCACATAAAAAGAGCGCCCGCTTGTCGGCTGACAAGCGGGCGCTCTTTTTGCTTCCTAAATAAGTTTTGTGTATCCTCTTCTCCCAATTTTGTAGGCGTCTCCAAGTTGGGCAACCTCGAGCTCGTCGGTAATTTTTTCCTCTGCTCCTTCTCTGTTAAAACGCACTACGGCACCTTCTTTTACTAGGCGTCTCCATTCGCTTTTTGAAGAGACTATTTTTTGTTGCACAAAAATGTCCATTAAAAGTTTTTTTTCAAACTTAATTTCTAAAACATCATCTGGTACTCCCCTTTTTTTGAGAAGAAAAACTGTTGCTTCTCGTGCGCGGGCCGCTTCTTCTTTACTGAAGTACATTGAAACAATTTCTTCTGCGAGACTAAGTTTTACATCGCGAGGGTTCTCTCCGCGCTCAAGTGCCGCCTGTGCTTCGTTTGCAACACTTATTGGCACCCGTGTTGCATGTATAAAATATTTCACAATGAATTCATCTCTCAACCTCATTACTTTGATAAACATGTCCTTTGCGGGATCGGTGAGACTAATGGTATTTCCCCAACTTGAACTCATCTTTCGTCCATCAAGACCTTCTATAAGGTCGAGTAAAATAATATTTTGTGGCTCTTGTTTAAAATGTGTTTGAAGAGTCCTCCCTGCAAGAATATTAAATTTCTGGTCTGTTCCTCCAATCTCCACGTCCGCCTTTACCGCAACGCTGTCATACCCCTGCATCAGCGGATACAAAACCTCACGAAGTGACACCCGTTTACCTTGGTCGAGGCGTCGTTTTATATTGTCGCGTGAAATAAAATCTGAAACAGAAAAAGTGTCTGCATGTTCACCTATTTCGCGATAGGTAAGTTTCTCTAGCCATTCAGAGTTATAGTGCTTTTCTACTTTATTCATATCTAAGATTTTTCCCGCCTGCTCAAAGTAGGTTGCCATGTTCCTTTCCACCTCTTCTCGTGTAAGCATCGGTCTCTCGCTTTCCTTGTCTGAGGTGTCCCCGATAACTGCGGTGAAATCACCAATGATAAAAATAATTGTGTGCCCAAGGTCTTGGAGTTCACGAAGTTTCCAAAGGGTGGTAGCGCGTCCAATATGGATATTGGGACTGGTGGGGTCTATCCCAAATTTAATACGGAGCTTTTTTCCTGAAAGCAGTTTTTCACGCAACACTTCCAGATGAATAACTTCGGCCGCTCCGCGTGTTAAAATCTCTTCTACTTTCTCTTCCTTAGTCATTGTATTTTTATTTTACCACAACAAAAGCTCCTCGCCCACCCTTTCTTTTTGTGTTATTATTCTTTTATTATATGAAGCGTAGTATTCGTTCCCACAAAAAAAAATTTTTTGCTCTTTTCCATCGCTCCAAACCGGTGCTTCTTTTTTGTATTGGTGGCGCTTTTCTTTTTGCGGGCATATTAGTTCTCTGGGCCTCTTTTATAAAGCTTCCAGATTTTGCCGCCTTCCAAAGCCGGAAAGTTGCAGAATCAACAAAAATATACGACCGCACTGGTGAGATTCTCCTTTATGATGTCCACCAGGAAGTAAAGCGAACGATCGTTCCCTTTGAAGACATCTCTCCGTGGATTAAGAGTGCGGCTATTGCAATTGAAGATTCTAGGTTTTATGAACACGGGGGTATTAGTTTTCGCGGTATTGCGCGCGCTGTTCTCTATGGGGGAACACGTGGTGGTGGCTCTACCATAACCCAGCAGGTGATTAAAAAAACTCTTCTTACAGATGAAAAACTTATAACGCGAAAAATAAAAGAGATTATTCTTTCTTTCAAGCTCGAGCAATCTTTCACCAAGGACGAGATTCTTGCCCTTTATTTAAATGAAATTCCTTACGGAGGAAGTATTTATGGTCTCGGCGAGGCAAGCATGACTTTTTTTGGGAAAAAGGCGAAGGACCTCAGCCTTGCAGAGTCTGCCTATCTGGCCGCCATCCCCAATGCTCCAACATATTACTCCCCGTACGGTAACCATCGCGACAAGCTCGATGAGCGTAAAAATCTTGTTCTCCGTCGTATGCACGATCTTGGTTTTATAAACGCAGAGGAATACGCTTCTTCACAGAAAACAAAAGTTGATTTCTTGCCAAAAGAGCCTGTGGGAATTAGGGCTCCTCATTTTGTTGAATGGATAAAAGAATACCTCGCAAATAAATACGGGGAGCTTGCTGTTGAAGAAAATGGATACAAGGTCATTACCACCCTTGATTATGCCCTTCAAAAAACGGCAGAAGATACCATTACTAAATTTGCTCCTGACATGGAAGAAAAGTTTGGTGCAAAAAACATGGCGCTTGTCGCGATAGACCCAAGGACAGGTCAGGTTCTTTCTATGGTTGGGGCGCGGGATTATTTTGACACTAAAAATGATGGGAACTTTAATGTGGCCCTCGCGCTACGCCAGCCGGGCTCGACATTCAAGCCTTTTGCCTACGCTACTGCTTTTAAAAAGGGGTATACTCCGGAAACAGTTCTTTTTGACCTCCCTACTAATTTTAGTGTGGGATGCGACTGGCGTGGTATACCACTTTCTTCTTCTATAAAAAAAGAGGATTGTTATATGCCAGAAAACTATGAGGGAGGGTATCGTGGTCCACTTACAATGAGAAGCTCCCTCGCTCAATCAAGAAATATTACCTCTGTTAAGACTCTTTATTTGGCGGGTTTGAGCGATACTATTTCTACAGCAAAGCAAATGGGGATAACAAGCCTCGGTGACACTTCACGTTTTGGACTTTCTCTTGTGTTGGGGGGTGGAGAAGTTCAGCTTTATGAAATTACTGGTGCTTACGGAGCCTTTGCAAACGAAGGAGAGAAAAATGAAAGCACTCCCATTCTCCGAATAGAGGACAAAACAGGAAATGTTATTGAGGAGTTTGCTGGAAAAAAGGAACAGGTTCTTCCCGTTGAGGTAGCACGCCAAATCACGAGCATACTTTCTGATAATGAAGCTCGCTCCCCTACTTTTGGACCAAACTCAAATCTTTATTTTAAAAACAAAGACGTAGCAGTAAAAACAGGCACCACTAATGATTACCGCGATGTGTGGACGGTTGGTTACACTCCTAGTATCGTGGTTGGAATGTGGGCTGGGAACAACGACAACTCTCCTATTAAAAAAGGGAACTCTGCTGCTTATACGGTAACAAATGTTTGGAGGGCTTTTATGTTGGAGGCAACAAAAAATACCCCCCCCGAGCGTTTTACCCCACCGGAAAAGGAGGACCTCACCGCTCTTCCCGCCCCTCTACAAGGTATTTGGAAAGGAGGGGAAAAATATGTCATTGATATTTCTTCAGGAAAACTTGCGACACCCTTAACTCCTCTTGAGACACGTGGTGGTGTTGTTGTTCCCGAGGTACATACAATCCTTCATTGGGTAAACAAGGGCAACCCGCGCGGAACTCCTCCTGTAAGCCCTCAAAATGACCCTCAGTATTATTTATGGGAAGATCCTGTCCGCATGTGGGTAAGCGCCCAGGGCATCGCTGAAGGAGACCGTAGCGTAATTCCAAACGAATATGATGATGTTCATACTCCAGAATCTTCTCCTCAGGTTTCACTTAGTGGCTTAGATTTTTCTACTCCTAAAAAAGCAGGGGAGCCTGTTGTTGTTTCTGTTTCTTCTATGGGGAGGTATCCGGTCAGTCGTGTTGAACTTTTTATGAACGGGGAGGTTGTTGGTAAAAAAACTTCTTCGCCTTTTGTTTTTTCCTTTATTCCTAGCTCTTTTTCTTCTCTTTCAAACACAAACACTATTGATGCGGTAGTGTATGATGCTTTTCTTAACAAGGGTTCCACCTCCGCGCAACTTATCGTCGAGTAGCTTACTGAACTTGTTTTATCCCCTCTAGTCCTGAAATTTTATTTATTTGATTAATTATTTCTCCTTTTTTTAGAAAAATTTCTGTTTTTATTATTGGCGGTGTTTTAACAATGATGGTATTTTTTGAAATTGTTATTTGGTTTAGGTGCGCGGAAATTTTGTTTTTCTCTAAAACCTCCACGATCAACTGTTTTTTTATTTTTTCATTATTCGCAAGGCCTTTAAACCGGGCGAGGAGCTGGCTTATCTGGAGCATTTTATTTTGTAAGGGGCATTGTTAGATAAATAAAAGACTGATCCCCAAGCCCTTTTATCACTGCAGGTTTTGCCCCTCCATTAAGCTGAATAATAACACTATCTTCTTTTATAACATTGAGACAATCAAATAAGTGTTTTCCATTTAGAGCTATCTCTACTGGGTCCCCGGTAAGTGTTGCTATTATACTTGTCTCTGTTTCTCCAATGTCTGTGTTTTTTGTATTTATAAGAAACTTTTTTTCTTGAGGGTTTATAATAAAATTTATTTTATTAAATTTGTCAGAAAAAAGAGAAGATAATTTTAGGGTATTTATGAGGTCTTGCTTTAAAACTACCACCTCCGTTGTGTTGTCTTTAGGGAGAATTTGTTCATAGTCTGGGTACACCCCTTGTATTACCCTTGTTGTTACGTATACTGTTTTACTAATTAATGAGATTTGGTTCTTTGTTATTTTAAATAAAATATTTTCATTAATGTTCTCAAATATTTTTACTATTTCTATGATATTTTTAATAGGGATTATTATCCCTTGTGAAAAAGGTTCTCCTTTATATTCTGTCTTTTTTTCAGTGAGCCTAAAAGAATCAGTCGAAACAAAATATAAATATTTATCCTTTTGATAAATAAAAACGCTTGATATTTCTGGTTTTATATCTGAAACTGCCGCACTCATAAGAACTGTTTTAATATTTTGTATAAAATTTTGTGAGGGAATAGTAAAACTTTCTCCTTCATTTATTATTGGTATTGTAGGAAAATCATCTGCCTCTAATCCTTTTATTGTAATGTTTTTATTTTTTGTACTTATTTTACAAATATTATTTATTACAGAAATATTAATTTTTTCCTCGTCGGGTATATTTGTAAGAATATTAGAAAAAAGGCTTCCTGAAATAGCTATTTTCCCTTCTTTTTTTATATCTGCATCTATTTGAAATTCCACCCCCACCTCAAGGTTTGTAGACCTAATAATAAGATTTTTATTATTAGTAATAAGGAGGACAGAATTAAGAATAGGTAAAGAGGAGTTTTTACTAGTAACCCTTTCTGCGCTCATTATGTGTTTTTGGAGATTTTCTCTATCGCAAGTGATATTCATGTTGTTGATTATATTATATATAAATACTTATTTTAATTACTACACCTGTGTATATGTGTATAAGTGTAAATAAACCTTTTTAAAACAAGCCATAAAAAAATATTTTTTTTTCATAGACTGTGGATTAAAATCAATATTGTGTTTATTATAATTATTCATATTTTTTTAATTTATAATTACTAATATTTATAAACATAATAAATTTATCTTATACACAAATTATTAACATAATAACTATTAAAAAATGGCTCTTATTTGATCTATCTCTTGCATAAGAGAGAGGTCGTTTCGAATATCAGTTTTTATTTTCTCACAGGAGTGCATCACTGTGGTGTGGTCTCGGCCCCCTAATTTTTGACCAATCGTCGGATAAGAGATGTTAAAATCTTCACGAAGAAGGAACATTGCTATCTGCCTTGGTTTCAAAACTTCTTTTCTCCTTGTTTTTTCATACACAAAAGCCTCCTCTATGTTGTAAAAATCACAAACTACTTTCACAATTTCTTTTACTGACAGAAGTTTTTTAGGTTTTGAAGTGTTTTTAATAAATGGTTTTATCTCACTTAGGGTAAGGTTGCGGTTTTTAAGCTCTGATTGGCAAATAATGCCATTCAAAAGACCCTCAAGCTCTCTAATGTTCCCTTGCACCGAAGATGCGAGATATTCAATAATCTCAGCCGGCGGAAAGAATTTCTGAAGTTCAGCTTTAGCTCGCAAAATGGAAAGACGGGACTCATATTCAGGCTCCTGGACATCTACAATCATTCCAGCGCTAAAGCGCGACTTTAAGCGGTCTTCAAGGGTGGGAATATAATTTGGGTGTTTGTCTGAAGAAAAAATAATTTGTTTATTGTTGTGATAAAGCTCGTTAAAAAGATGAAAAAGCTCCTCTTGGGTTTTTTCCTTATTGGAGAGGAACTGAATATCATCCATGATTAAAAGATCGTATTTTCGGTACTTTTCTTTAAAATTGGCCATCGCCTTCGAGCCTTGGCTCAGTGAGTTTACATAATCAACACAAAATTTTTCTGAGGTTGTGTAAAAAACGCGCTTGTTTGGATAGTGTTTTTTTACTTCATTCCCTATCGCTTGAATAAGGTGGGTTTTTCCAAGGCCCGTGTTTCCGTAAATAAAAAGAGGGTTGTACACATTTGTGCCAACTTTTTTGAGAATTGCCTGTGAGGCTGCGTAGGCAAGCTCATTAAAAGAGCCAATAATAAAGTTGCTAAATGTATAGCGAGGGTTTAGGCCGTCCTCTTTGTTTATATAGAGGTTTTCTAAAGGAAGGGCAGATCCTTGAGCCATGGCACTTTGTTCTGGGATAGGGGCACTTTTTTTAGGCTCCTCCACTTTACAGACGGTGTATTCGAGGCCACGGACGTTTTCAGAAAGAGAGCGAAGAGAACGAAGGATTGTTTTGTGGAATTTATTTTGGAGCCAGTCCTTCACAAATTCATTTGGGACACCCACAAGAACTGTCCCCTCGTCTTGTTTTAATATGGCGGTGTTTTTAAACCATGTACTAAAGTTTGCCCGAGAGAGCTCTCTTTCGAGTTCGAAAAGTGTTTTTTCCCAAAGTTGAGCGTTGTTTAGCATGAGTTTAATTTACTTCTTCCCATTATATTCTTTGTGAGAAAAATAAAGAAAGGACACAGGGGGACAAGGCGGTGAATAGGGTGTGGATAAGTTGTGGAGATAAAACCCTAATTTTTTGTTTATATGGTGGCTGGGTTATTGTATGATAAACAAACTCATTTAGGAAATTTTGGAAACATTGCAATACTAAAAGTCCAAGAGGACAAGCCCCTAGATTTTTTTATAAATATAGTGTATGGTGTGTGTATTATGTCTCAAACATACCAACCAAAGAAGAAAAAGCGTGCAACAACCCATGGTTTTCTTGTTCGTTCCGCGACAAAGAGCGGACGAAATGTACTAAAAGCACGTCGCCAAAAAGGGCGCAAACTCATAACAACCGTATAGCCTTTTTGTTGGAGCACCACCATGCTTCCTAAGAAAAACCGAATAGCTCGAAAAGACTTCCCTAGCCACAAAACCAAAGGAATACGTGGTTTTTCACCATTTTTTTCAATAGTTTTTTATAAAGGAGTGATTGGGGCCTCAAAAGGCAAGGTTTCTGTAGTTGTCTCAAAAAAGACAGCCAAGACCGCTGTGTCTAGAAACAAGTTAAGGAGGAGATTTTACGACCTTCTAGGGGCATTTTTAGAAGGTATAAAGACCCCAACGACTATTGTTGTATATCCCAAAAAAGAAGCAGAGAAAGCAGATTTTACCCTTTTAAAAACGGAAATGGAGAAGGTTCTTAAACAAGCAATCCAAAATATTTTGAATTACTAAACTACTGTATTATAGGTATTCTCTTTGCGAATAATCCAAGAGTCATTCTGCTGAATGAAAAGCGAAGCAACCCAGGATTATGGGCGATAAACTCTGGATTGCCACGTCGGAGGACCTCCTCGCAAAGACGGAAAAGGGAGAGCTGCGTAACTCAAAGATAACAATATAAATATGCGGAACATAATTGTTTTTATTATAAATTTTTATCAAAAATATATTTCTTTTGATACAGGGATTTTTTCAATTAAAAAAGGAACGACCTGCGTTTTTTACCCAACATGCTCAGAATACACAAAAGAGGCCGTATTAAAATATGGAGCGCTAAAAGGCCTCTTTTTGGGATTTCGCAGAATCCTCCGTTGTCACCCTTGGCAAAAAAACCACATTGATCTCCTCCAATAAAGGACGGTCCTTTTTTGCTAGCAAAAATGAGCAGTTCGCGGTAGTATGTCCAAATGCAACCAGGATTTTTTTCAACGGTTTTCTACCAACCACTGTATAATGCACTTGTTTTGATACTAGGAGTTGTTCCTGGGGCAAACGTCGGCGTCGCTATTATTTTTCTTACTCTCATTGTTCGCGGAGCGCTCCTCCCTCTTTCCCACAAGTCGGTCGTATCACAGGCAAAGATGAGAAAAATTGCGCCGGAGATAGAAAAGTTAAAAGAAAAACACAAGGACAACAAACAAGAACAGGCGCGCAAGACAATGGAGCTTTATAAAGAGCACGGAATAAATCCATTTTCTGGGTGCTTGCTTGTTTTGATTCAGCTCCCTATTATTTTTGCACTTTACTTCGTGTTCTTTAAAGGTTTACCAGATCTTAAAGTGGAACAGCTGTATTCATTTGTGCATGTCCCCTCCGTGGTGAGTATGATGTTTTTAGGAATTATCCTTTCTAAAAAAAGCATTATCATTGCCCTTTTGGCAGGGGTTACACAGTATTATCAAATAAAGCTTTCGATCCCCGCAATGGCACCGGCTGAAAAAGGAGCAAAGCCATCATTCAAGGACGACTTCGCAAGAAGCTTCAACATACAGATGCGCTACATGCTACCGGTTATTGTGTTTGGTATCTCATACTCCATTTCAGCAGCAGTGGCGCTGTATTGGACGACAAGCAATCTTTTTTCTATCGCGCATGAATTGTATGTGAAAAGAAAAGCAGAAGCGATTAAAGGGTAGTCAAAGCAAAAGGCGCAGTCGGCCTAGGCCGACTGCGCCTTTTGCTTTGACTACCGGAGTTTCTGCATATCGGATGTTATCACCGACGGTGGTACAGAGGTGGGGGTCGCTATAGGAGCTACAGCTTGCGAGTTTTCCACAAGCCTTTGTGGCACGGGTGGAATGACGCTATATACCCACGGTGTTCCTGAAGCTTTGTTCATAAAAAGCAGGTACGCATCGTCCGAAGAAAGAGAGAGGTTGGTCATGTCGAGAGCGGGCGCGCCGAGCGTTTTTGTCTCGACCATCCTTCGAGCGATAAATGTTTTTGCGTCAACTTCCCACAAATCATCGGAAAATGAGACAAGCCCTTGGTACCATTGATCGGGGTAGCTCGCGCGCGGAAGTGTTTGAGGCACTGCGCAATAAACAACAGTAGTTTTTTTAATTCCCCACACACACTTTTCTGGAAGTGTTTGAACATAGAGCTGGCGCGTTTCTTTTTTTACAGTGTCATAAAGGGAAAGCTCAGGTGATCCGCTTTTTATTTCCGAATAAAGAACGAGCTTCCCATCAGGGCTCGTAAGGGTCGTGAGTCCGTTAATACCTCCGAGAACTTTTGTTACCGATTTTGTGGATGGGTTAAGGAAGAACAAATAACCAAAGACTTTCTCAGACGGTTTTGTGGTGAGCGTTATTAGTTTTTGATTTGGAAACTGCGGAAGCCATTCGGTAAACGTGGAGCTAAAAACCTTTGAAAAAGATGTGTCTTTAAAATTTGTAGTGAAGCCATCCCCTCCTCCTAAGTAAAACAATTTATCTGCCCCATCCTGAGCGAGCGCAAGAAATGGAATATAGTCTGGCAGGTAAACTTCTTCTGTTTTAAGGAAATCATTCGCAACACTCTCTGTTGAAGTACCACGCGCAAAAGAAATAGAGGGTGCGCCAATGTTTATGATGCGAGTTTTAATGACACCACCTTCTTTGTCATCAATAAAACGAACAACCGCGCTCTTGCCGTTGTTGCCCCACGCTGCCTCAGCAATACTCAACCGTGTTTCATTTACAATGCGCGATTCGGTGTATGTGGAAAATGGAGTTTCATAAATGTGACCCAACCCACGCTCAATATATCTTGCCGAGATGCTCATTATAAAACCCTTTTTGTCTTTTGTTTCTGCGAAACCTACGCCAGCGACGGGTGCTTTATGTAGCTCATAGAGGCGTGGGAGCGCGGAGGAGGTGTTTGGGGGAATATCAACAGGTGTAGCGTCGTCTGGTGTCGGCGTGGGCTCTCCCCCTGCTGTTGCTCCACCCTCTCGTACAGTGCTTTCGCCAGGAAAACTTTCAAAGAGTGCTTTTCCTGCAGGAGTTTTTGTAACATACCAATATCCCCCACCAAGAATTATGGCGAGAAGAAGTGTTGCAACTGAAATGATTATATTGTTTCGGGTCATATTTAAATATTAGTAGCAGATGTGCCAATGGCGCCCACCACCAGAAATAATATTTCCTGCCTCGTCCCGGTCGGGTTCGTCAACATAAATACCGCCAGATGGTGGTTGATAGTGAGGGTCCGTAGACACCCCACACGAAGTTATAGAGGAGGGCCACTTCATAATATATTTATTAACAGGGTCGCTCCCTTTAGAGATATCAACTTTTGTGCCATCGTTATGAGATTTGTGCAACCACCACTCAGTTCCCCCCGTGATAATTACTTGACACTTCCCGATTCCTTGGCTAACACAGTTTTTTGTTAGATCCCATAATCCAGATTGTGATTGGGCACTAAGTCCAAAGACACTGGTACAATTTTGCTGATTAATGTTAGAACAATTTACCTTATTAACACCAATTGCTGTTCCGTCTGCGATAATAGTAGTGTTTGCGAGAGATGCCCGCATAGAAGTATCATCACCCCAGACACTTCCTGTCACAATCGGCTCCACATAGACCGGGGGGGAGACACGTGGAAGAGCTAATTTAAAATCTACCAGTTTTGGGTTGATTGAATTCAAGAGAAGATAGGAAGAAAGAATAATAATGAGACCGATGATGGCGTTTTGTACCTTTTCTAAGGCATCTGCTTTGGCAGAAGGGTTGATACTCGCCGCTACATATTGTACTCCGCCGATTACCGCAAAAAGTATTGCAAGTCCTCCACCGAGCGCAATAAGAAGTTTGATTACCCCAGAAATATAGGAAGAAAGATTTACTGTTGTGGCAGATGAGTCGATAGCGGTGCCGGGAAGAGGAGCAAGTGGAACATAGTTTTGTGCGGTCGCAACGAGTACCCCCCCCCCAAGAAAGAGGAGAATGAAGGCAAGGATTTTAGAAAAGTGATTCATGAGAGTTTAAAATTTTAAAAATTAGGGCGACTAGTGTCTGCTACCTCACCAAAATTTACCCGAAGGTTTCTGGTAGCGCTTTGAAATGTTTTATTAATCCCCCGCATTGCAAGTGAAACATCCGATAATCCCACGCCACCGGCCTCGTTCCTAAGCGTAATAGTGCGTCCGTAGTTTTGTACCACTCGCCCATTTACCGACCAGTCATAGGTGAGGCCGGGCGCTTCTCCGCGCTCGTTTGAAAAGAAGTAGGGCTCTGCGCTCAAAGACACTTCTTTTTGAGAAAGATCAAACGTGTTTCCGAGAGGCTTGTTGTATGATACACCGAGAAGGGGATTTTTTTCATAAAATAAAATAAATGGTGTTGAGAGGGGTAGGTTTACTTCTGTTTCAGACTTAAGGCTGTCGTCGAGAGAAGACGCACGGACACCAATACTTGTTTTTTTGTAGGGGCGGGGGCCCTCGGTTGAGTAAGAAAGTTTTCCATATCCTGACACCTCAGGCACATTTACGCTGTCCCGCTGCCATACGTAGGAAAAGTTTTGACCGCCACCATTGTCGGGGACGGCAACCACCGTTACTTTTGCTTGAGGCGAAATGAGCGCCTTTCCACGATAGAAAGGAGGAGCGTAGGTGTCTGCTTCCCAAAGAAGCGTGATGCCAAGAGGGCGGAAAGAAATTTCTTTAGTAATAGTCTCGCCTTTGTTGGTTACGATAGAAACAGAGATGCGCGTAGTTTCTCCAGATGAACCCGTCTGAAAACTAAAAGTAGTTTTTCCTGTTCCGCTTAGGACGGTCCTGCCGTTGTTTGACCAAGAGATGGAGGCCTTGTCCAGATCAACAAGCGAGCTTTCCACAGAGACTTTTACCGTTTCTCGAGGGCTGGGGACCGAAGGACTTGCTTCTAGTTGAACATATTCACCAAGAGAATTTTCACCAAGTGTTTTTTTAAGAAGTTCAATAAGCCCCGCCCCTGGTGCCTGAGTCGCTACTTCTTGAGCAAAGGCAAAGGAAGGCGAGCAAAAAAAACCACCAATGAGAATAAGAAGTATCAGAGAATACTTTTGATACATATGTTTTATTATACCGCGAAGACCAGTCGAAAGTCCATAAAGTCGAAGGTTAAAAGAAGATAAGGCAGTGGGCGCGCTTGCGCGACCACTCGGCATTCTCTATCTTCTAAATCCTAAATTCTATATCCCGGACCCTTACACCCCCGCCTCTGCATCTGCGAGCTCGCGCTTTGCTTTTTTAATGGCGAGGATTTGCCCAGGATCTGAAGTGATGATCTGCTCTTCTGTGTATGAGGCGATAGAGCGAATAGCTACGTGTTTCATTCCCGCAAAGAAAATCCCCTCCCCTACCCCTGATTCAAGAAGCAAAAACTTTTCTTCATCAGTGAGGTTGAAAGCTTTTTGTACAGAGTCGATGGATGTTGGTGACTGCTTCAAAAGCACCTGTATGGACGAGTTTGTCATAATAGGCAGGCCATAGGGAGACTTCAAAAAGTCGTTTACGTCTTGGGTGATAGTGGAGATACCAAGGTAATATTTACGACCGCGTTTTGCGAGCGCATAGAGAAAAGCTGCAGTGTCTTCGGACTTCATCATCCACCACGCTTCGTCTACCACGAGAAGTCTTTTGCGAAGCGTACGGCGGATAGCATTCCAAATGAAGTGGGTGACAAGATACATTGCCACGGGCTTTAAGTCGTCCTCCATGTCACGCACGGAGAAGACGATAAACTTTCTGTTGATGTCCACGTTGGAAGGTTGGTTGATAAAGCCTGCCCACGAACCGCGTGTGTACTTGGTGAGCTTGGTGAGAATATTTTCTGCGCCTTCCATTCCCGAAAGGACCATTTCAAAGTCTGAAAGCAGCGGCGGCTCTATTGCAGTAAAATCAGAGTCCGGTGTGATGTCTTTGAGAGCATATGTTTCGGCGATTGCACGGTCGATGATTGCGTCTTCCTCGGGGCTAAGGCCAGAGAGCATAATACGGAAAAGTCCCACAAGCGAAATTATGTTTGCACGAAGAACATCTGCAGGTGACTCGTCTTCACGTGGTACAGGCAAGTCAAACGGGTTGATGTGGTGCTCGGAGTTCAAGGAAATATTGAAATAGCGCCCACCGACCGCTTCGGCCATCGATTCATATTCGCGTTCAGGGTCAATAACAATGACATCTATGTCAAACATGAGCGATCTTAAAATCTCTAGCTTGGTGAAAAAGGATTTACCAGAACCCGACTTTGCAAATGTGATGGAGTTGTAGTTCTCCAAAGAAAATCGGTCAAACAAAACGAGTGACGAGTTGTGGCGGTTGATACCATAGAGGATTCCCCTATCTGAAGTGAGGTCAAAAGAAACAAAGGGGAAAAAACTAGAGAGGGGCTCGGAGTTTATTTTTTTAGTAACAGCAATCTTGTCTTCGTTGACGGGAATAATACTTTGAAAAGCTTCTTCTTGTTGAAAAAGTGCAGGGCGCACGTATATCAAGCGCGACTCAAGCATGGATTTGATCTCTGCCTCTGCATGACCAAGCTCTTCTTCAGTGTCAGCGTAAAGAGAAAGGTATAGCCCCACATCAAACATTTTTTCCTGCGCTTGTTGGAGGCGGTCGCGGAGATCCTCGAGGTCGCGATAGGCAGACTCGAGCATTGGGTCGCGCACAAACCCCTTCCCTTCACGCACGCTGATCTGGCTCTGCACCTCGGCTACCTTTTTCTCAAACTTCTTCATTATAGTAGCGGTGTCTACAGGGTGAATATATATTGCAATATCAAAGACCTTGTCCAAGTTTATCAAGGGTGAAAGCCAGTTGTCGGTTACCACACTCGGGTATGAGGTAATGAAAAATGAACGCACAAACTTTTCACCCAAGATGAGTTGCTTAGACTCAACTTTTACCGCCGAAGGAGCAATAATGTCAGCAAGGTTGAGCCCTTTGTCTGCGTAGAGGTCTTGCGCAAGAACAGGCACGGAGTTTTTTTCCTCCTCTGTGCTTGATCCCTGAGTTTTTTGAAAAAAATTTAACATGATTGTTTTTATCTTACATCGACCTTCTTTTCCGCCTCTCCTGGATTGAACAGACGATAATAAAGCTCCGTGAGCTCCTCTGTGCCAAGCGGAACAATACGCACGCCCGTACGAGAAAGCCCCTGACTGATGATCCCCGCGCGTTGCTCAAGCTGAGTACGGGCTTCTTCAAAAGCTTCCACCGCACTTTGTGAGGGAGCCGTACTCGCCTCTTTCTTTTTGCCAAACAGTCCATCCATAATACCACCCGAAGAAGATGTGCTTGCCGTTACAGACTTTGGTGGTGCATACGGCACTACAATAACAAACATCTTGCTCATAATGTTTGTAGACTGCGCAATAGTTTTTACAAAGCCCATATATTCGCGAATTTGTATTTTCAAAAGATCATTTACCTCCCCTTTTAAGCGTTCATCAAGAAGCATGAGGTACGGGCGAATATCCAAACGGCGCGACTGGATAAAAATTTGTGTAGAAAATTCAAGAGAGTTTAAGAATGACTGAAACTGCATGAGAACCGCCTGCTGTTCATCGCCCGATTTGAGCGCGAGGTTGACTGACGACGCCATAAGAAGCATCCGAAGAGTGCCGTCTTTTAAAATGACGACGCCATCACGAATTTCCTTTATCGGCACAAAATCTTGTGCTGCTTTTGATTTAACGGCCATAGGTAGATTTTATAATTGACGGTCCTTTTCGATTTCTCCAGTTTTTGGAGCACCACGCACGTCGAGATTGAAAGAAGTGCTAGAGAGTTTACCCGAAGGAACAACAGGAGTAGACAAAGGCTCTGAAGGAAGAAATTGTTCCTCCTTTCCCGCCACGGCTTCTTTTGTGGTTTTCTTCCACGTGTAGAGTTTGTCTCGAAGCATGTAGTTGAAGCCCGCCTCGAGCACCTCTATAAATGGACGCCCAAGCTTTTCTCTGGGGAAAAATGCGAGTGCCCATGCGAGGAGACCAATCCCAAAAATAAGTGGCGCGGAAATGAAAATATAAGGAACGGTGCGCCACACGAGGTATGCCCCCCCTACCCCGCCCGCCACATAGATAGCTTGTTTGAGTGTCAGCGGACCAAAGATTTTATCTTCAATATCAATGTATTGAGGAATGTGAAATTGCATGAGTATAGTATACCCCCACACCTACGTTTTGCCCAGAGGATCTTTGTGTTTTGGTGTATCGCTGTATTGTCATTGCGAGAGGCGAAGCCTCGTGGCAATCCAAACGAGCCAATGTTACTATTTGTCAATGACTTATTCCGAGAAAGCGCCATGCGTGTATATTCTTGCCAGCAAAAAGAATGGAACATTATACACAGGAGTAACGAGTAATTTACGCAAAAGGGTGGAAGAACACAAAGCAGGGGTGCATGAGGGGTTTACCAAAAAATATAACGTGCACACACTTGTTTATTACGAGGTCGGAAACTCTATAGGGGGCGCAATTATGAGAGAAAAACAAATCAAAGCGGGGTCACGACAAGATAAGATAAACTTAATAGAACAAAACAATCTAAACTGGACGGATTTGTATTCGGAGCTATAAATTCCTGGATTGCCACGTCGGAGTACCTCCTCGCAAAGACGAATCTATCTGGGCCCATCATTGAAGGTGTTGTTCGTCAGCACACGGGGCTCCCTCCGTCTTTGCGAGTACTCGAAGCAATCTACAAGGTATGGGTTGCTTCGAGTCTTACTCTATCGCCTCTCTATAAGGGTCGGCGCGAAGGGGTCGGCTTGGGGGCAACGGCTCATTTCCGCCCATTTGAGCCGTTGGGGGCTCGATTGCGAGCTCACCCATCTCCTGTTTTCCCGCCGTAAAGACGCGCTTCATCTTTTCCTCAAACGGGTGCGGTGCTTCTTCTTTTTCAACATGAGCAGAGCGAGGCTCCATTCTAGATAAGCTGAGCGTTTTTGGCTGGAGTGGAGGAATAAGAGGCAAAACTTCTTCTGCGACGGGAAGGTTGTCAGGGGCGATGTCGAGGGGGTGTGGGGTGGGGGGAACAAGGGGAACGTTTGGGACAGAGGGAACACTGGGAACGTTTGGGACACTATCCGTATTTTCTTCAGTTAATTTTTCATTTTCGCCATAAAACTCTTGCTCTTTTTTTTCTTGCGCCTCCATCGCCTCAATAGAAGCAAAAATTTCACGATCAAGGGTTTGAACCAACGACCTCACAACCTCTTCATTCAGAGATAGATTTTTTTGGCACTCTGTTTCCAACTCTTCTTTTGAAACAAGACCAAGAATAACATAATTCACGAGAGTGTTGAGCTCTTTTAGTTGGTCGATGAGAAGGCCAGAATCCATACCAATTTTTTGAACATCGCGCTCGAGATTAGAACTAAAAAGCACACCGCGTAGCTCGTTTGGGAGAGCGTCGACTGCCTCAATTAATTGTTCCTTTGTGTAGGTTGGCATATGCGCGTATGTTTATAGTGCTTCGTACTTCTCAATTTTATCTTTCAGTTTCTCTATTTTATCCGGATTCTCTTTGAAATCCTTCAGTTCTTTTTCGGAAATCCTCATTGTGTTTCGTGTCATAATCAAGTTGTTCTGCAAATTTTGATCCGATGGATTGCCCTGTAGCGCTAATTCTGCTACCTCGAACGCATCTTTGGCAACATCAAATTTGCGTTGTAGTGGTGACGCTGCATTGCTTAGCTCAAGTGCGGCATGGGACCCCTCCAGATTTCTGAGTTCGTCTTTAAGACCGACTGTAGCGGGTTTGAACCCCGGTGCACCCGGTGCCCCAACTGCCTGAGTGCTAGTGAGGCTTGCTTTCTGCTCCTCCTCTCTCTGCTTCTTTTTCTCTCTCTCAACCCCAGCCTTTGCGACAGCCTGCTCAACTGACTGCGGTTTTTCTTCTTTACGCTTTGCTTTTTCTTCGGAGCGCTTCACAGCCTCTGCCCTATTTGTTACGAAGGTAGCCGCGCGCCCAGCGCCAGTTCCAGTGTGTGAACCTACAGTTCCTCCAACTATTGGTATCGGAATATTTCGCACATCAAAATTAACGTTGCGTCCAGCATGTCCAATTTTAGCAGAGGCATCCCCTATTGCGCCTAGTGCTCCACCCGTGCCACCATATTTAGCCCCGACGGCACTCAGAGCACGAACAGCACCAGTCCCTGCAAATGAAGCCGCTCCAGCGGCTGCTCCCATCACGCCTCCGACAAGTTTTGCTCCACCGGCGCCAAATTCGCCTGCCATTGTGGTGGTGAAGTCCTTTGTTTTGAGGAGGGCGACGACGAGGAGAGCTGCGATGAATACAGGAGCTAGGATGCTGTCTGAAATTGCACCACTGGTGCTTGCGATGGAGGTGTCCAAAAAACTCTGCAAGGGCTTTGCCTCAACAACCTTCATAATGATGTACATTAGGAAAAGAAAAACTGGAGCAACAAACGCCTGCTTTAAAAGTGTGTCTGTCCACCAATCAAAAATGTTTCCTTTGGGAAGCGCGAGCGAAATAAACGCAAATGGTGAAATAATCATCAAAAACCAAAAAGCGAGAAGTCGCCCAAAAAAGACAAGTGCGATGCTGAAAAAAACCCACGCAACCGAAAGCCCGACCGCAATCGCAACCGCAAATACAATTACTGACTCACCCGCGACATGTTCAGACGCTCTTGAAATAAAGTTTTGAGGCTGAAATGAAGCAACCAAGGTTCCCGATATTTCTCGTTGTTTTCCCTGAGCGGGATTTTCACCAAGGCTTTCATATACACCCACCGCAAGCACATTTCCTGCATCAATGACGACTTTTGTAAAAAAGAGACTGAAGTTTATAAGGAGCGCCATAATGACGACCATTTTTATTGTTTTTTTCCAGTCACCGAGACTGAGGATTGTCTGGACCCCCGCATAGATGAGGATAAAGATAAAGATCATATTTGAAAAGTCGCGCACGATGGTCCACAAAGTATCTATGAACGGCTGATTTACAAAAGTATTTGAAATACTAAGCATGAGCGAGTAATCAAATATTTTTCCTGCAATGAGCATTAGGAACATCGAAATCTTGAAAACGAAATATAAACCAATAACAACTATCCCTGTTGGGAGTAAAGTAAGACAGGAAACAGGACCATTACAAGTGAGCGAGTCTAAAAGAAATTTTTCGTCACTTAATACACCACCACCAGCATCTCTAGAGACGCTGGCGGTATCCGGAGGAGGGGCAGGAGGTTTTGGAGTTTCAGAAGGTGTGGTAGTGTGGGTTTCTGCAAACGAAAGAGAAGGCACTACAAACAGCGCAACTCCAAAAAATACGGAAGCCGTGAGGAGGGTTAACGAAAGTTTTTTAAGAAAGGTACGCATAGGCATTGGTTAGTTTTCTTTCTTGAAAACACTTTTTATCGCATCATCACTGAGTCTATTAATGAGTGCTGCAGTAATCTTGCTAAGGTTATCAGCAAGCTTAAGTCTATCCCAACTTACTTTAGAGTATTCCGTCATTGCTGATTCAATCGCCTTTCCCGGTGTGGTCACGCCGCAGTAGGATTTTTTATACGAAACCGCAGCTGCAGAGTTTCCACTTGTAGCCATCTCATCAACCATTTCCTTGGTGATTCCTTCGGGGTATATACATTTGTCCTCATCTATAATTTCAAGGAACCCTGCCCCCCAGCTTAAGCGCTGTTCCTGAATCCGCACCTCCTGCTCCTGGGCTCTCGTGAGCTCGCCTGCAGTCATCACCGCAACCCCAAAGGGATTTCCGTTATCATTGAGGGTTTTTTCAAAAAATTTCCACCCACCCTTTTGGAAGTTTCCATAGAGCTCTGATGCAGTGAAGTTGAACTCATCCTGAAAAGGACAAGCATATCTTTCAGGAAGCTTTGCTCGATCATTTCCTGATGTTTCAACCCAATTTGCAAGGTCGTTTTTGTAACCAACCCTAAAGTCACACATATTATAGTTGCGAATATCCCGCGCAAGTGTGCTAGCCACCATATCCGCAAGGTCAGTAAAAAGCTTGTGCGTGTCTATTGAATACGAGGGGCTCCCGTTGAAGCCACCACGAATCCACGCAATTGTTTGATCAGTAAGTTCCTTGAGCACAAGTTGTCCAATACTGTAGCCAATACAAGTGTACCAAGGCTCTATTTTTCCTGCGTATGCGTCGCTCGTTGCTGTCGAGTTTTCTATAAGAATGTTTGAAATTGGAACAGAGGTTACGTTATTCGCAATACTAACAGCCCCACTCACCAAGGATTCAGTTTTTGCTGCCGCCCATGTTTCTACCCCAACCAACACACAGTCGCCACTCACCTGTTGTGTTGCGTCACCTATGTTTATTGCTCGTACGATGTTTGGTGAAAAAAGAGTGCCACTTGAAAAAACGATGATGGCGAGAGTTCTTAAAATTGCGCGAGAAATATGTTTCATAAAAATTACTTTGGACTGAGAATTTTATTTATTTGGGCTACAAGTTGGGTTCCCTTTTGGTATGTTGCGAGGCCGTTCATTCCGCGCACGGGGTCAGCGAGCATTTGTGCCATATCTTGTATTCCGGAAACAAGAGTTGCTTGTGATTTTAAAAGGAGAAGATGAAACGGGACGACGGATTTTGGGATATTTAACGCAAGCAGGGTTTTGATAAGCTTTTGGTAGGCGTTCACTGAGGTGGCAAGCACCGTTAGCGAGGATGCGTCTTTTGTTTGGGTTGCTTCATAGACGACACGGAGCTCGTTTACAGTATTTTCTTTTTGAAAAAGAGCGAGTGCTTGAGAAACTTCTTTTTGATAGATTGCTAAAGACGAAGTGCTCGCGGGAACGATATGCAAATCTTTTTCGGTGTAGGTTTTTATCGTGGAATTTGCGCGCGCGCGTTCAGCAAGTGTTTGCGCTATTCCACCCACTTCTGCATCGCTTAAGGTTGTAGAAGCTGCGCTTGTCTGTGTGAGCGCATACTCCACCAAAAGGTCACGCGCAAGGGCGCTCGTGGTGGTGGTAGCATCGTTTTTCCCTGTTGCAACCCCTCCAGAAAACCCAAGAGTTTTTAACGGAGAGATTTCGGGGATGACGCTTAGGGTGTCTTTCCATTCTTCATTCGTGGTCGTTGATGAATCTTTTAGGTACGTTACCCCACCCCCTTTCCACGCAAAGAAAATAATACCCGCACCAATGAGAAGTGCGAAAAGGACAGAAAAAATTTTTTTTGAATGTTGTCCCATATTCTACACTTCTCACACATAGTATAGCAGAGAGAAAAGAGAAGAGGTAGAGATAATTGACAAATATTGGGAGGTTCAAAAATAACCGGGACCATTTGGCGAAGCCAAATGGTCCCGGTTATTTTGCCCACGAAACAATTAGAAACGAAAAGTACACGAAAGCCATCCACCACAGTCGGGTGGTGGAGGAACCTGCACCGTAATTGATTTCTCTGTTGTTCCAAACCTGTTTCCACAATAGAGAGTAACGTTCGCGGGGGTGTACCAAGAGGTATCATCGCCACCACCCAGGAGGCTTGTAAGCCCGGGCCCAAGACCAGTTACTGCTCCTGCGTTTATTTCATTAAAACTAGTGCCACCCCCTGGAATAGGGCTGTTTGAAAGTCCGGGAGTAACCTTCATTTTTCCGTTTACCGGCACACCTGCTTTTGAGCTGTATAAGGAACTCCCATAGGTATCTGTAACTGGATTATAAACATGTGCTTCTGCGGTAACTCTTGCAAAACATTGTCCGCCAGGGATTGTGTTTGTGGTTTCCCACGAGACTTCGGATGTGCCACCGGCTGATACCGTGCCGGGATTTGCAAAAAGTTCAATTGTTGGCTTAGCAGTAATGGAAGCAAGCGCATTGTCCAGCGAAAGTGTATTTGATGCGGTGGATCTACCGTCGACGCTTACGCAGTTAAAAGTAATTTTTGCGCTCGTTTTTCCACTTGGGAGCCAAATTTGTTTTGAGCCAGTCATTTCACTAAAAAGACCTGCTTCGTCTACGGCTGCTCCCGTAAGCAGGCGCGTAGCAGAACTGTTTGTTGCACTGGGAACAACTATTCCCGTGGGGGCAGAGTGAGTACAGGAAGTAGCGTTTTCTACTGTCCACGAAAAAGTGGATGAATCAGTATCCTTTAGAAGTGTGTCAGGATTAAAAGTGAGTGTGATTTTTGGCCCGGGGCCCACACTTGTCACCGTTCGTTCTCCGGGAGCAGAAACGATAATAGGCGCTACTTTTATCGGTGTTTTTGAATCAGTTGGTGGTGTCCCCGTTTTTACCGTACCAACAGTGCCGGTAGTTCCTGTTTTTGTAGTGGCATATTGAGCTCGGGGATTAACTGCTATTGCGAGGGACTTTTTGGCTGTTCCTTTTTCGCCGGTGCATTTTATTTCAAAAGTGTAGGCTCGCAGAGGAGTAATGGCGAGTGTGTCATTTAGCCGAAGTGTTTTTCCACTACCATCAAGACAGCTTGTTGCATTGGAAGTATTCCATGTAATAAATGATTGTTGCCCGGGCGCAACCTCGGTAGGATATGCAGACAAATTTATGAGCGGAGCTGTAATGACAGATATCGTGAGAGACTGTGCCGCCGCGCCTTTTGGGCCGGTACACAAAATATCTAGAGTATAGTCTTCTTTTGGAGTAATAGAGTAGCTTCCCTCAAGGCGAATTTGGTTACCAATACCGTCGGCACAATCTGTTGCATTTTTTGAAGCCCACGTAATCACTGCAGGTTGCCCTGGGGCAACGGTGGTGGTGTCTGCTGAGAGCGTAATAAGGGGCATTTCAAGACGCACGCGTTCGCTGTGTGAGAGGACGCCATTCTCCCCTTCTCCGGGTGGGGAAAGCTGAGCAAGGTCTGCAAGAATTTGAGTTTCGGTTTGCTTCGCCAAATCTGCTTCGGAGGTATTTTTTTTGCCAACACTAACGGTAATGCTAAGCAAAAGAATAATTACAATAACTACCACAATGCCAATAATAATCTTTTTCCTATTTTCACCGTGAAGGACTTCTTGTATGTTCATGATATTAGTATACCGTGCAGGTATTTTTTGTACAGCAAAAAAGAGAGACTTCCTTCATCCCTGTCTTTGCGAGCACGTAGTGCGTGGCTGAATCACCAGATTCACGTCTCGGGCGCTATCCAGGACCCTAGATTGCTTCGCTCGCAAAGACTGAAACTAAATTTACGTAGTGAGGTGAATGGTTCCAAAAATAATATGGTATCATTTAGAAATGAAGTTTTTAGGGATATTTTTTGTAGCCGTTCTCGTTTTTCCTAATGTCGTTTTTGGGGCAACATTCACCCGCACACTTTCTTTGGGAATGCGGGGGGATGACGTGCGTGCGCTTCAAGTTTTTTTGAATACGGATAGCGATACGCGTGTGGCGGAAAGCGGTGTGGGGTCGGTGGGTAATGAAACCAGTTATTTTGGCGCTGGGACAAAACGCGGGTTGGTAAAATTCCAAGAGAAATATCGCGCGGAAATACTCACTCCTAATGGGCTTCCCTTCGGCACTGGAATTTTTGGCCCCAAAACAAGAGAAAAAATAAAGGCACTCACTATAGGAGCACCAGCGACAAACATTCCTTTGAAAGAACTTCCTACACTTGCAGTTGAAAAAGGAAAAGTAGTCGTGATGTTCCCTTCGCAGTATTCTGCAAAGCCGGGGACCACGATTTCAATTTCAGGCGCTGGTTTTACGCCAAAGGACAACACGGTGTATTTTGGCGCTGACCACGCTGTCTCATGGGCGACCTCGTGGAACGGACAGTCTATTTCTTTAAAAGTTCCAGAAATTCCAAAAGGCGTGTATCCTCTTTTTGTAAAAAATGCGCGCGGAGAAAGCAATAAAGATGCATTTTTTATTGTGACAGACGGTGTGACAGCGGGGCCAAAAATAGAGAGTGTTTTGCCTACGGCTGTCTCAACGGGAGATACTGTAGTAGTTATCGGTAGTGGATTTTTGAGCACGGGCAACACAATGATGGTCGCAGGCATCGGTGCTTTTAAAAATGTTTCATCTATAGATGGTGCTACCATGAGTTTTGTAATCCCGAAAAATCTTTTCAACAATGCGACCAGTACGCCAAAAATAAAAAATTTCTCAATTCCTGTGTCGGTATATATAATGAATGAAAATGGTGTAAGCAATGCAAAACCTTTTTCGTTGAAACTTCTGTAATATGAAATTTCTATTTAAAATTTTCAAAAAAACCCGAGCGCAAACAGTTTTGCTTAGTTTTGCGATTGCTATTTTGGTTGTTGGAGTTTCGTTTAGCGCAAAAACACAAAAAGCAGGAGCACTTTTAGGTTTTGGCGGGCAGATTTTGTCTACAACTCCGTGTACATGCTCAGAGGGAGCAGCCCTTGCCTATGTGGTTGTAGGACCGCCTGCGGGGGGAGAATTTATACAAACAGCAGAAACTTTTATGTACGATTATACCCATACAGTTTATAGCCCTGTTGGGATGTGGGCAGGGTATACATGGCTTTCAACAGAACCTCCAGGTAATTGGATTTTAGGGTCGTATACCAAGGGCGCAGCACCATTATGCTTGGTGACAGTGCCGGATGGATGCTTCACTCTACCTCCTGCAATAGGCTCAATTATGACCGCGGGGACATCCTTGTCTTCAGACACTGGTGTGCCCGTGGACTTCGTTTCGCAATAGCGAGCCAATTTTCCAGAGTGAGGTTTTCTGCTCGCGCAGTTTCTGAAATATTTGCACCTTTGAGAATATCTGCCGTTTTTTCTTTAAAAAATTCCTTTAAATTTCCTGCAAGGAATTTTCTTTTGTGAGCAAAGCCAGCGCGAACAATTTCAAAAAAATGTTCCTCCGATTTTTTGTCGAGAAAATGTTTTCCTGAAATATTTAAAATAGCAAGAATAGCAGAGTCAACCTTTGGTGAGGGAGTAAAGTAGCGCGCAGGGACCTTTTTTATAAGCTTTGGTGTGCCATAGGCTTTTACCGCGATGGAAAGGATGCTTTCTTTTTTGTCGCGTGCAACGATGCGTGTTGCTACTTCTTTTTGGAGCATCAAGATCATTCGCTCGGGCTTTTTTCCCGCTTCTAAAAATGTGCGAATAATTTGTCCTGTTAAATAGTATGGAATATTAGCCACAAGTTTGTATTCAAATAAAGGACCGTCCTTTATTTTCTCCTTCTTTGCCCCAAAAATAAAGGACGGTCCTTTATTTTGAAAAACATCCATGATATCAGCATTAATGAGCGAAAGTTGGCCTTTTTTGATCTCATTTGCAAACTTTTCCTGAAGTATTGGTATCATTCTGTCGTCTTTTTCTACTGCAACCACACGGGCCCCCGTCGCAAGAAGCTCGACTGTAAGAAACCCCTTCCCTGGGCCGATCTCAAGTACGGTGTCGGTAGGCAAAAGTTCCCCTGCCCGCACAATGTCACGTGCAACAGTTTTCGAATTTAAAAAATTCTGCCCCAGTGATTTTTTCGCATAAACCATAGATGTTATGAGTATACCAACCACCCTTCAAAAACCACAATATTTTATAAAAATCTCCTCCGCGCAATAGAACGCTATAGCGTTCTATTGCTGGGATGTATGTGCGAAGACATGGTAGAGGAAGCACAAAATTGTAAATATTAGACCTCTTTCAAAAGTCCTTCCTCGTGTCTTTGCGAGGCTTGCGTCCAAGACGTGAATCTGCTGATTCAGAAGCATCCAGGAATAACCTGTAGATTGCCACGTCGGGGTACCTTCTCGCAAAGACAGATAAAGACACTCGGTGGTAAGATTACGACTTTTGAAGGAGGTCTATTATTTACCAGCTGATATTAATCACCGGCTCGTTGTCGGTGTTGCCAACTTCGTGCTCGGTGTGAGCGTCGTCGATGTCGGATAGGAATTCTGACGGAGCATTTACCTGGCGCTGTCCGAAAATAGTGCGTACGGATGCGTACGAAAGATAAAGTTTTTTCTTTGCGCGCGTGATAGCCACATAAAAAAGCCGGCGCTCCTCCTCGCTGTCTTCTTTTGAGCCAGTTCCTGGCCCCATGCGTTTGTGCGGAAACAAATCTTGCTCCAACCCTGTCACAAATACGTAAGGGAATTCAAGGCCTTTTGCAGCGTGCACCGTCATCATTTTGACTGCACGGGAGCTTTTCATCATTGAGTCTTGGTCGCTTGCGAGAGCTGCATCTCCCAAAAGTTTTTCCACTGCCTCTTCTGGTGGGAGAAAGTCGTACTTTGTGGCGAGCGTTACGAGCTCGTGAATATTTTCAAGACGGTCATTGTCCTCGTCGGTCCCTGTCTTGAGAGATGTCTCAAGTCCTGATTTTTCAGAAACAAATTTAATAAGATTGGAGGTTTTTTCTACAAGAGCGAATTCCTTGATTGACTCTAGAAGTGCCCAAAATTCCTTCACGCGCTTTTGGGCAGCGGGCGTGAGGCTCGCTTCGTCTTTTGCAAACATTTTCATGAGGGTCGCTTTTCCGATACCGCGCGGAGGTGAATCAATAATGCGCTTGATATCCGACAGACTTTCGGGGTTGAGAGCCGCGCGAATGAAAGATAAAACATCCTTCACTTCTTTACGTTCAAAAAAACGAACACCAAGGACTTGGTACGGTATCTCCATCATAAGAAACGCTTCTTCAAGTGCGCGGGATTGAAAGTTTGCACGGTAGAGCACGGCAATAGCTTCTGGGTCGGTGCCACTGTCTATTAGGTGTTTTATTTTTTCTCCTACGGTGCGCGCCTCGCCCCCTTCATCGTAGCTTTCAATGAGAGAAATTTTGTCGCCCTCTGCATTTCTGGTAAAAAGATTTTTTTCTTTACGTACCGTGTTTTTTTTGATAATGTCGTTTGCAGCAGCGAGAATGGTTTGTGTAGAGCGATAATTTTCCTCGAGAAGAATTGTCTGTGCGCCCTTGTAGTCATTTTCAAAATTCAAAATGTTTTGAAGGTTTGCGCCACGCCAGCTGTAAATGTTTTGGTCGCCGTCCCCCACCGCGCAAATGTTCATTGTTTCACCCGCGAGCAAGCGCGCCATTTCATACTGCACTGCGTTGGTGTCTTGGTATTCATCGATATGAACGTACTTCCAGCGTGATTGATATGCACGGCGGATTTCAGCGTGGTCACGAAGAAGGATTACTGTTTTTAAAATAAGATCATCAAAATCAAGCGCGCTTTCGCGTGCGAGGAGACGCTCATAGCGCTCCCATACAGCGGAAACAATCATCGGGAAGTACGCATTTCCCACATCGCTTTTATATTGAGCAAGCGTAACAAGCGCGCCCTTTTGCCGAGAGATGACGCCCGCAATGCGGTCCGGAGGAAACTGTTTTGAATCCAGCCCCTGCTCCTTCATCGCCTCCTTGATAAGCGAGCTTGCGCTATTTTTGTCTACAATAGTGAAATGTTTTGTGAGCCCAAACACCTGCGCATGCGCACGGAGAATGTGCACGCCAAGAGAGTGAAACGTGCCAATGAAGGGACGCGCGTCGCCGTAGCGTACGCCGGCATCAAAACCGTGTTTCAAAAAAAGCTCACTTACGCGGTCGCCCATTTCTTTTGCGGCTTTGTTGGTAAAGGTGATGGCGAGTATTTCGCTCGGCGCAATACCTTCCTTTACGAGATTTAAAATACGGTGCGTGAGTGTGCTCGTCTTGCCAGTTCCCGCACCTGCAATGATGAGAAGAGGGCCATTTTTGTGCATCGCCGCCTCTTTTTGTTTTTCATTTAGATGAGCGAGGTGTTCCATGGTGTAGCTACTTTAGCACAAAAAAGAAACAGATGCCTCGCCAAAGTTTTGGCGAGGCATCTGTTTCTTTTTTGTGCTGACTCTATATCTCTCCCCTTTCTTTTGGTCTCTCCTCTCCGCTCGCACCCTTGTCTGCAAAGTTATTTAGCGTTTTTTTGACCTCCTCTTCCATAAGAAGATGTAAGTCTGGAACACTTTTTTCAAGAAATTCCTGAATCAAATCAGAATCCCCCGCTTCACTAATGCGCTCAAATTCCTCTCGCGCCTCGCCAGAAAGCTTGTCAAAAATCGCAACCGTAAGCGACTTCAAAATAATCTCCCCAAGCTTGCCCACGATTTCATCCTGCGCTTCCTCGGGCAGTCCCTCAATGCCAAGTTCTTTTATTAAAATTTCTCTGAGTTCTGTGTTATTCATCCCGTTAGAGATAGGAAATTTATCCCGTTAGAAGCAACTCAGCGTTGCGATTCTCTCGCGGCTTCTAACGGGACAAGTTTCCGTATCCTTATTATATCAATCTGTTAATAGTAATAGCTTCAGTATATCCTATTGGTGACAAAAACATAACGCTTTCATCTCTAACGGGATTCATGTTTGTGTAATATTAACCGTTTTTTGTGAACCTTTCAATGTTGATTGCTGCAGAGCGGTTTAAATAATCCACAACCTTTTCTCCAGGCATTGATTTGACATGCGTCTGCTCAACTGATTTTTCAATTAGTTCTTTCATTTTTCCTTCATCCACAGTAAGTACTGACGGAGCCTTCGTTCCAATAAATTGGTCAACCGGCTTGTCGGCAAAGTTTTTAAATATTTCTTGCCCGTCTGAAGAACCAAATCCAAGAAACCCACCCACCTTACCAAAAACTGATTGTATATTATTGTCTGTTACCTCTTTTGCGTAAATAAGAATCTGTGGATCGCTCGGCGTAAAAATAGGAGATATTGAAGCTAGATTTTCAGTTAGCGTGGGAGCATCTGGAGTAGAAAGGTTTTCAAGAGAGAAGTTTTCTATAATTTTTGGAGGATCTCCCGGAAGAATTTCTGATGGAATTGTTGGTACTGGAGAAGATGACCCCTCAAGCGCACCGTGGGGAGAAAAATCCATTACTTTAGGTTCAAAAATTTCCTTAACCGTGGGCGCATCTGCAACTTCATCAGGATTGTAATTCGCAATATTTTCGAGCTCCGGCGTGCTGAGGTTTTGCGCATCAGCAAACGTTTTCTCTATGAAATCCTTGTCTGCAAAAATTTCTTTGAAATCAATTTCATCTCCTACGTTCAGCATATTCGCTTGTTCCGCGGTCATTCCCGCAGTAAGTTTATCCTTGATTGCATCAATGACGTATTCCTGCTGACCTTGAGGAAGAAGACTGAACTCCTTTTCGTAAGGGCCCTTGGCAAGGGCCTCGCCCACGAGAGTCCAACGAGAATCCCCTGCCTCTGCGACAGCAGTGTAGTCAGTATTTGGTGCAGTATCAAGCGCTGCAAGATTTGCTTTAGGCATTATTTCTGATCGCAACTTTTCAATTTTTTCAGCATCAGTTTCCACAGGCGCGGTTGCTGTTTCATGAGAAGGGAGTCCTTCAGCCAAAGCATTATTGATAGCAAGACCGAGTGCCCCACCTCCAACGAGGAACCCGGCAAGCAGAGCTTCCGCGGTGTGTCGAGATTTTTCAAATTTTCCACGCCCACCCCCACCCTTTTCCGCACTTGCTTTCAATGCCCCTTCTGCTGCGACAAATGTTGCCATACCACCGAGGGCGCGCTGGATAGCAGAACCTCCTATTGCTACGCTCGCAATGGTTCCGCCTGCTGCCCACGCTACTCCAAAGAGTGCTATAGAAACAAGAAGTTTTGTTTTTAGTGGCAACTTTGAATATGACTCCCCACCTTTGCGTAAAAGACCCAACATTTTTTCTGGCATCCCTGCTTTTTTTACTTGCTCTGTGGCGGATTTTTCCGCATTAGAAATTCCTTCCTGCACCTTCTCAAAAAGTTCTAGTTGTTCAGGGTTGAGACCACTTCGCGCTCTTTCGGACAATTCAAATTTTGCAATTGGCTCCTCAACCACCTCGGTAAGGGTGGGAATTTCTGAATTGTTTTTTTCTGTTTCTTTTTTACCCCAAATACGCTCCCACCCCTCCGCGTAGTTTTCTTGTGCTGATTTTTCTACTGCTTGTGACTCAAACTCAATTTCATTCTCTGCTGGCACTGATTCAAGCACGGCATCTGCCTGCGCATTTTTGTGACGCTCTTCCCATTCCTTGCGGTCGGCAACAGCTTGTGCGTGTGTGTATGAAAGCCCCGCCTCTTCTGAAAGCGATGGAGCCTCTGTTTTTGCAAGTAGTTGCTCAGCATCGGCTGCAATTTTTGCAAGGTTTGTTTCCACGATTGCCTTTTCTGCTTGAGCGCGATTTTCCTCTCCTTGTATCCTGCCGTCCCCCGGCTTTTTCTTAAGGTCGTTTTCTGCCTTTCCTATTTTTGAATAAAGTTTTTTAAGGACATCTTTATTTTTTCTATAATCTTCAACTATTTTTAAAATAGCCTGATGTTCGCTCGGCGCACCATTTTCTGTTGTCTTTGGAAGAATGCCATTTATTTTATCAAGGCTTGCTTGAGCTCTATCTACCTTGCCTCGTAGTTTTTTTTGAAGATCAAGAGAAACCCCACGCCTCAGGGCCTCAGTTTCTTGAAGGTGAAGTTTGGCGAGCGTACGAACGAGATCATCCTTGTGCTTCTTTAGTTTTGCAAAATCGTGGTCAATTTTGACTTCTATTTTCTGTGCCTCCTCAATAGCTTCTTTGATTTCATCTGGCGCCCCTTTTGTCCCTCTTCCACCGCGAGGAGCCTTATTCTCGTTCACTGTCCCGGCCGTGCCTTTTTCAAAAGTCTCGTTTGCCGCAGAGGCGACAGGCGCCTCTGGTTTTTCAGCAGGAAAGCTTGCTGCTGTGATTCCTGCCTTTTCAAAGTGGGCACCCATGCCGTAGCTCGCTGCTTCCGCAGGCTTATTTGGGTTTGTTGAGTCCAATGTTGAAGGGGTGCCGATGACTTCTACATCAGAAATTTCTTGCAGATGAGGTTTAAATTCAAATGTTTCTTTTGAGTTGTTCATTAGTTTGAATTATTACACAAGCTTGTGTTTATGTACATAGAATTATGCCAAGAATATATAGAAAAGTCAAGGGATTTTCGACCCAAAAGTTGTCCACAACATATCCCCAGAGCCCTCCTTTTCAGTAATGATTTATGCTATCGTTAAACAGGGTCGGTCCAAGATTTAAACACAGGGCATAAAGATACAGCTTGCGCTTGTTTGTCTGCCAAAACCCTAAAATTTCCGCTGCAAATCATCAATCTCTTGTCAGCATATGATATATGCCTCCTCGAGATTCATGATTTTCGCAGTAAATTTTAAAGTTTTTGCTAGACATTAAATCTTGGACCGACCCTTAACCATGGGGATTGGCCCCAGGTTCACAGAAAACACGACTTTTCCCGACCTGACCGTACGACCGAACGGCACCTATTATATAGACCTATTTCTACAAAATTACAGGACCTCGGACGAGGGCAAAAGAAAGCAGTCCGGGCGAAATACTCATATTTTTCAAGGTTTACCCGAAAAAAGTCGTGGTGGACTATTTTTGGTCTTTCCATCTCGAGGAAAGCTGGAATAAAAGCAGAGGTAACCATGCAAAAGGGCGCGACTTTCGGCGGGTTTTTGAGCACCTTAGTTTTTCTTTTGTCTGTTATTTTTGGGCTCCTCGCCCCCCTTGCCGTAGTAGAGGCTAGGGGTTTTTTCTATTTATCTGAAAAGAAGTCAAATAATACAGCTGTTTTGGCGGTGCGTTCTGAGGCGCAGAATTCGCAGACAATTAGCCTTTTGGAAGGGGCGGTTAATTTTGACCCAAATCCCGCAAAAGGAGGTGGCGATATTACTGTTGTGGACGACAGCGCCCTCCTTTCAGAAACAGGACCATCCGGAACCCTCGCTGACGTGGAGCAAGGAGATCATCAGGGTAAAGTAAGTCTCTACGTTGTTCGTTCTGGGGACACGATAGCTCAGGTGGCGAAAATGTTTGGGGTGTCAGTCAACACTATTCTTTGGGCAAACGACCTTTCTCGAGGGGCTACGCTTCGTGACGGTCAGCACCTTGTTGTTTTACCAATTGACGGCGTTCAGCACACGGTACAAAAAGGAGACACACTTCAGAGTATTGCAAAGAAATACAAAGGAGATATGGCAGAAATTCTTGAATTTAACGACATGACTGCGACAGAAAAACTTTCTGTGGGAGATATTGTCATTGTGCCAAATGGAGCTGAGGTAGTAGTGCCAACAACATCAGGAAGCACCACAAGTGGAAGTCGCTCTCGTACTATTGCTTCATATCCTGCATATAATGGATACTATGCTCACCCAGTTCCTTTGGGACACAAGACACAGGGGATTCATGGATACAATGGTGTGGACTATGGCGCACCGAGGGGGACTCCAGTGTATGCCTCGGCGGAAGGTATTGTGATTGTAAGCAAGTTTAAAACAGGCGCTTGTGGACGAACGTGTGGGGGTGGCTATGGCAACTATATTGTGATTGAACATCCAAACGGTACACAAACTTTGTATGGACATTTGAGCACTGTATTTACCGCAGTGGGTGGACGCGTGGACAAGGGGCAATTTATTGGCGAGGTGGGGAATACAGGAAAATCTAGTGGTTCACATTTGCACTTTGAAGTGCGTGGAGCGAAGAATCCGTTTTAGGGGGCGGGGGGGGGGAAACATTTGGGACAAGAAGAACAGGGGCACACAAGGGGAACCCCACACGGGGAAGAAGCGCGCAGTCGCTACGCGACAGCGCGTTGTTTCGTATATTTTTCGTTCTTCCTGTCCCGTGTGTCCCCCTCGTTCCCCTACCTCAGCTCCGTTGGTCTATATGCAAAGGCTTCGAGGAGATGTTTTTCTTGGATATCGGGAGACTGGTCGAGGTCTGCAATGGTGCGGGCGACCTTGATGGTTTTGTGATGTGCGCGTGGGGAAAGCCTGAGGCGTTCAGCGGAAGCATTGAAAAGAGTGCGAAGTTTTGGTGAGAGTTGTATAAAAGTTTCAATATCATCTGCGCGCATTTCGCTATTGGTCGTAATCTTACGCGAATGGTTTGCGAAGCGTGCTTGTTGTACTTTGCGCGCAGATTCAATCCGCGCACGAACTCTCTCCGTGTTTTCACTCGCACTTTTTTGTGAGAGTTTATCGTGGCTCATGTGGGAAACTTTTACCCAAAGCTCAATGCGGTCTACAATGGGGCCAGAAATTTTCCGCGTGTATGAAGCGAGCGTGCCGGGCATACAGGTACAGCGTTCTTCGCTTCCATATTTTCCACACGGGCATGGGTTCATTGCGGCGAGCAAAATGAATCGTGCAGGAAATGTGTCATGACCTTTTGAACGCGTGATGCGAATGTGCCCCTCTTCAAGTGGCTCACGAAGTGACTCAATGACACGCCTATCAAACTCAGGAAATTCATCTAAAAAAAGCACACCGCGATGCGCGAGTGTAATCTCCCCCGGCTTTGGTGTGGTTCCTCCGCCAATAACCGCAGGGTACGAGGCAGTGTGATGTGGCGCGCGAAGAGGCGGGCGCGTCATAATGTTTTCACGGAGTGTTCCTGCGACCGAGTGAATACCAGTCACCTCCAGCGAATGTTCATTTTGTAAATCGGGGAGCAAGTGCGGAAACGCCTGCGCGAGCATTGTCTTCCCTGTTCCTGGTGGCCCCCACAAAGCAAGGTTGTGATTGCCTGCGGCGGCTATTTCAAGTGCGCGTTTTGCAAACTCTTGTCCCTTGATGTGCGAGAGATCAACGTTTGTTTTGTTTGTTGTATTTGTCTGTGGAGTTTTTTCAGTTCGCTCAAACGCGGTCAAATTAAATTTCATCTTTTTATCAAGGTGGTGCAGTGCTTCAATGAGATTGCGCACACCATACACAACTATCCCCTCTACGAGTGCGGCTTCCTCGGCATTCACTTTTGGTAAAAATATTTCTGTGAAGCCGGCTTGTTTTGCGGCGTTGGTAATGAGAAGAGCACCGTGAATGGGGCGAAGGGTGCCGTCCAGCGCGAGCTCGCCGAGAAAAAGTTTCCCTTTGGGGTCAAAGTTTGTTTCACCGGATGCAAAAAGATACGCGAGTGCGATGGCGAGGTCGTAATGCGAGCCCTCTTTTTTGAGCTCGGCAGGCGCGAGGGAGATTACTGTTTTTTGATTTTTTTGTTTTGGTGATTCGTAGCCAGAGTTTTTGACTGCAGCGCTCACGCGGTCGCGGGACTCATCTACCGACGCACTCGGAAGCCCCACTAGAGAAAAATTGTTGAGCCCCTTGGAGAGATCAACTTCAACAATATGGGGGACAAGACCAACTATTTGCGCAGAAAATAGTTTTGAAAATTGCATAAAAAAAAGGGGGGGGGACGTTTAACAATTAACATTTGACAATTGACAGAGGGTGCATTCGTCACATGTTAATTGTCACAGGTCAATTGTGCGCACCGAGAAGGATAAGTTGCGGAGCAACTTATCCTTCTCGGTGCGCGATGCAGGTTGGTGCTGCGGGGTTTGCATGCAAACGCGCATCTTCGATGGCGCTTCCGCAGATGCGACAAATGCCGTATGTGCCGGCTTCAATGCGTGAGAGCGCAGAGTCTACTTCAAGAAGTCGCGCTTCAAGCTCCACTTCTATGGCAGCAGCTTCTTCAAAAGCTTCCATGCTGTCTGCGGTATCATTGATGTCTGCGGTGGGGATATTTAAGTCTGGCGCAGATGGTTGCCAGTCGCCCTCTATCTCAGGATTTTCATGTCCAACACCAGAAAGCTCGAGCATGAGCCGTGCCTTTTCTTCCAGAAGAGTATTTTTGAGATCGTCGGTATTTATCATATGAGAACAGTTTATCATATGAAGTATGAAATGCAATATTTAGGGAGGACCATGTAGATACTTTGTGATAGTTACGGTAAGATGATAATCAATCATGTTTAGTAAACAGACAATAGCGGAGTATTTTGATGATCTTGCTAGCGCTAACCCTACGCCTGGTGGGGGAGTCGTAACAGCAATAACAGGGGCTCAAGGGGTTGCCTTATTGGCAATGGTCTGTAATCTTACTCTTGGTAAACAAAAATTTACTAAGGTCGATGAAGAGATTCGATTAATTCTTGTAAATTTAGAAACAAACCGACGTAATCTTCTTAATCTTGCAGAACAGGATGCCGCTAGTTTCAAAGCGGTCATAGTGGCACGCAGGTTGCCCAAAGAAAATTCTATTGAAACTGAAATACGAGCAAAAGCCATACAGGAAGCATTGAAGGCTTCATCAGAAGTTCCGTTCGCAGTATTTAAAATATGTTTGAAGGTTCTTCTTGTGGCGGAGAGGTTGGGAAAAATTTGTAATCCGTCAGTGATAAGCGATGTTGAAGTAGGTCGATATTTATTGCTCGCATGTCTACTTGGTTCTAAGGTCAACGTGGTGGTGAACTTGGATGGTATTACGGATGTTGGGTTTTGCAAAGAAAAGCGCGACTACATACTGGGGGCATTACAGCAAATTCGTGCGGCATCAGGAGTAAATTCGTTTATATAAAAAGGAGCGAGCATCTCTCGTATTCTTAAATTTTAATAAAAACAGCTCGTCTACTTCTGCCAAAATGGCTTGAGTAAACGAGCTGTCTCATAAACTACTTTTTTTGTTGCAATTTGTAAGCAATTAGCAATTGCCTCATTGCAATAATTGCAGTGACTGGGCCCACACCACCAACCATAGGAGTGATGTAACTGGCCCGTTTTTGCGCAACAGCAAATTCGACGTCCCCAGCAACTTTTCCATTGCCAACATCATTAAACCCAACATCAATAACCACAGAGCCCACCCTTATCCAATCTCCTGGAATGCAGTTTGCTTTACCGACGGCAACTACAAGCACTTCGGCACGCTCTACGTGATTACGAAGAAGCCCCCTGTTTGATGTTGCTTTGTTGCAGGTTGTGACAGTCGCATTTCTTTCAATAAGCAGCTTGCTTACCGGCTGTCCAACAATGTTACTGTGCCCCACAACCACAATCTCCGCACCCTCTAACTGGACACCAGTGGATTCTAAGATCTCCATTATTGCCTTTGCGGTGCACGACCCAACGTGATCTTCCGAGAAGTGTTTAAGGCTCGAATTATATGGGTGAACACACTCAATATCTTTCAGGGGGTGAATAAGCACTCTAAGTTCGCTTACATTAATACCCTCAAAAAGTGGTTGCAGCAGAAAGATTCCATGTATTTCAGTGTCCTCATTCCACTCAGAGATTTTTGTCTTAAAAGCCTCCTGGGGAGTACCCTTTTGGAAACGAACAATTTCCACCTGTATATCAAGCGAGCGAGCAATTTTTATGAGGGTTTCTTGGTACGAGATTGAAGCAGGCGATGTATCTGAACAGAGGATTCCGAGTTTTAATTGAATCCCTTCAAGCTGACTTTTTAATGAGGCACGTATTTTCTCTGCGATTTCATGACCATTTATTATTTTAGCTTGCATATAACTTCTCCTCGATAAAATGTAGAAAGTGGGTTGATGGTGACTAGTTTTTTGAACAGGTATTCTGATTAAGATACTATGGTATATGGATAGGGATGTCAATTATTTTTTAGCGGAAGAAGTGTTTCAAGCGCAGTACGACTTCCAGCAATCACAATAGTATTTGGATTTGCAAATGCATAGGCAATGGGCTCTCCAAATGCGGGAGTGAATAATCGTGCATCCTTTTCTAGGATAACAATATCGCGGAACTTTGCTGTGGGAGTTGCTGTCTGTGTGATGTTTGACCCAAACACTGTGCTGAAAAAAGCAGGTAGCCCCGCCTCCCACTCAAGCATCCCCGCAAGACCAGCTTCATATGAGGAAACTTTTAATATGAGAAATGGCGCAGGCTTTCCCGTGGTGTCGCCCACGAGCCCTACCATAAAAGGTTTTTCAAGTGAGCGGTTGAGAATATCGGGAGTTTGAACTCCAAAAAAACTAAAAAAACGAGAGGATGAAATGGCACTACCCGCCTTTTCGCTAAAGTAGATGTTCTTCATCGCCCCCAAGGGAAGCTCCTCCGTCAGTGCTCCTGCGACCCCAGAAAGAATACCCTCTCTTGACTCCATGCTCATATCAAAACGCTTTTCGTATTGAACAGGAATGAGTGCAGGAAGTAGTGTGGGCACGATCGGTATAACCACAGCACTTTCTTTTTCTGCTTTACTAAACGAAGGAAAAGAAATCGTGGGAAGGTTTATTTGTTTAATTTTTGGCAAAAGATACACGGAGGCAAGCCCCGTAAGCGCGATCACGAGCAAAACGATAATCACAACAATGATGCGCCCAATAGGCTTCGGCGCAGGAGGCGCAGAGGCCACTGTCGGTTTCTGCTCTGCCTCTTTTGCCCGCGCGACTGCCTTCTTCTTTTCCTCAGCTATCGCTATGGAAACAGCCGTTTCATTTTGGTTTTTTACTGCATCGGCAACGTCCATTTTCATAGTACGAAAGAGACGCGGACCAGCATCTTTCTTTTGGTCAAACTGCTCAGGTGTTCCTTGGTACACACCCGGCAATAATTTTTTGTGGGGGATCATTCGTTCCATTGCATGTATTATAGCCTGTTCAGGCGCGCTATCAAAGCGCGGACTTGCAACTTTATGTCTAGTGTGTTAGGGTGTGGGCTGGTTCAACAGAGCAATCTGTTGATTTTTTTGTTCCAAAATTGGAGAAGATATGAGCAATCAGATAGTGAAACAAGGGGCCACACAACAAACACATCCACACACGGGGTCACCGGGTGCTGGGAAATTTGCACAACGCATGATGGCACATGAGATAGATCAAAAAAAGAGGAGGGAAGAATTTGCCGCACTTGCCCAAAAACAAGACAAAAGACCAATTCACAACGACATTTCAAGAACTGAAATAATTTGATTGCGAAAGCAATCAAAAAACCCGACACGCAAGTGTCGGGCTTATTTTTTGAATTTTCTACTCTGTCTTTGGAGGTTCTTTCCTTCCGCGAGGTGCTTGCTTGCGAGCAGGGCGACGAGTGTTTCCACCGTTTGAGTTTCCTCCACGAGAGCCGAGGAGATATTTGCGCTGGTCATCGCACATATCGATAAAGTCATCGGCAACCTCACGGAGCTTGCCTGATGCTGAGCGTCCAAAGGTGATGACTTCAACCTGTGTTCCCATAAATTTTAAATATTCTACGAGCGGAACAAAGTCACCATCGCCCGATGCGAGCACCACCGCATCCACTTTTGAGCCGAGACGAATAGCATCCACCGCAAGACCCACGTCCCAGTCGGCTTTTTTTGCTCCACCAAAAAAGATTTGAAGGTCTTTGGTTTTCGTTTCAATACCGAGGGAGTTTAATGCTTCAAAAAAGTTTTTCTCGTCTTCACCTTCTGTGGTGATGACGTATGCGATAGCGCGCACGAGGTGCCTGCCTGCCACTGCTTCTTTAAGCACTGCGCCGAAATTAACTCTTGCTCCGTATAGATTGCGAGCGCTATGATAAAGGTTTTGTGCGTCAATGAACATTGCAACGCGCTGTTCTTTTTGTTTGATAATTGCCATATATAAAATAGTTGTTAGTTGTTGGCCACTAGCCATTAGAAAATACAAAAAATGCCAGTGACTCGTTTATTAAAAATGATTAGTTGTACCCACAAATAGTATCGCATGAAGCGAGAAAATAAGAAACTCCGCGAAGCGGAGTTTCTTATGGCCAGAATTTCTCATTTTTAGTGTAGTTCGAGGCGCGAGTGATGTTTGCGACCAAGATGTACGAACAGTACTTCGCGAGAGCAAACAAAACGAGCAACAAAGAAATACGCAAAAATGGGGAATTCGTTACTTGAGGCCGATCTTCTTGACGAGCACCTCATAGCGATTTTTACTCTTTCGCTTCAAGTAGTTCAAGTGTGTGCGACGATCTGCAACCATCTGAAGGAGGCCACGTCTTGAATGGTTGTCCTTGTGGTTTTTCTTCAAATGAAGAGCGAGAAGGTCAATACTCTTTGAAAGAATAGCAACCTGAGCCTCTGGTGAGCCAGTATCTGTCGCATGAACCTGCGCTTTCTTGATAATAGTTTGTTTCTGCTTTGTCGTAATCATTGACAGTACTGTAGCATATCTTGCCTAAAAATGCAATACGCGTGGACAGGGGGAACGTTTGGGACGGGTGGGAACAAGGAATAGAGACAAGTGAACGCCCAATCGCGTAGCGATTGGGCGTTCACTTGTCTCTCGGTTCTTCCTGTCCCAAATGTTCCTTTTGTTTTCAAGTTGTTTTCCTAAAGTGATGAGTTACCTTGTGAATATGTTTCTCAAGTAAAATCCCAAGCAGCATTCCCGAGAAACTAAGGCCTAAACCAACAAGTGTTGCGGGAACCATCGGGTCTGTAACGTAGAGCTCGGTAAATTGCCAACCCCCCGCACCAAGAATAATCGCAAAGAGGGCCCCCAGACTATTTGCTTTGTGTGTGTAGAGCCCAAACACCAGCGGAATAAATGCTGAAACAAGAGTTATTGAATACGCGCCACTAACTAGCTCATAAATACTCCCTTGAGATGAAGCAAGGGCAAGTGCTCCCAAAGCAACAACAATAATAGAGAAACGAATAATAGAGAGACGAGTTTTGTCAGAAATATTGTTGTAAAATGGCTTAATCACATTTTCTCCAAGGAGTGTTGCGGGAGCGAGGAGCGCGCCGGACGCGGTGCTCATAATGGCAGAGAGAAGTGCACCAAAGAAAAATATTTGCGTGATCATGTTTGTATTGTCCAAAATAAGTGTAGGGAGGAGTTGTTGCGGGTCGCTTATCACGAGCTCGGGATATTTTATGCGAGCGATGAGCCCAAGCGTAAGTGGAATAAGCGCAATAGTGAAGTAAAGAACCCCCGCAGAGACCGATGCCCACTTTGCGATTACTGCAGACTTTGCAGACATGACACGCTGATACACATCTTGTTGGGGAATAGACCCAAGCCCGATGGTCATCCATGCGGCGACCCATGCAAGCCAGTCTTTTGTGGTGGCATCGCTTGGGGTTACTCTAAAAAAGTCAGAAGGAGTGTTTGCAATAATAGACGAAACACCACCGTTTTGAGAAAGCACCTCAACTAAAATAACAATAAGACCAATGACTATTACCGCCATTTGCACGGTGTCAGTAATAGACACCGCCCACATACCGCCGATGTAGGTGTAGATTACGATGATAATTGCCGCAATGAGCATTCCGGTTATTGCTGGGATACCGAGGAGCAGATTGAGGATGATGCCGAGCGCGACAAACTGCGCAGCCACCCAACCAAAATAGGTGAGAATGATTGCAACGGAAAGCATTGTCGCGACAACTTTGTTGTAGCGCTCGTGAAAATAGTCACCGATAGTGAGGTTGTGACGCGCGTAGAGTTTTTTTGCAAAAAAGAAACCAATGAGTATGAGACAAAGCCCTGCGCCGAACGGATCTTCAATAACAGAAAGAAAGCCCCCCTCTGCCATGCGTGACCCCGCGCCCATAAATGTCTCTGAACCAAACCATGTGGCAAACACGGTCGCCATTGCCATAGAAAAAGGCAAATGCCTGCCCGCGAGTGCAAAATCCTGAGAAGACTTGACCCGCTTTGATGCATAGATACCTATTGGTATCATCATCAGCATATAGACAAGAACAAATGTTGCTACCATATTATTTTATATTAAAACTCCTCTTCATTATCAACACTAGAAACTATCTCAATACCACTGTTATTCATTAATTCTTCAACAAAATTGTCGCGATGTTCATCGCTTGCAGGACTGCTTTCTTCACTAAGAATAGAAATGCCTTGTTTTTCAAGAGCAAGAAGGGACGCCTCGTCAGCCTCCTCATGAGCTTTTGTAGCAGAGTCCATCGGGCCGTCGTCCAGGTCGTGGGATTCGGTAATGACAATATATTTGCTTGACGAGCTCATGGGGAAATAATACCACTAACTACTCTCAACTGACAAGATACAACTAACGAGATACAATTTACAACTAACAACTAAAAAACGCGTAACACCTCACACCTTATATAACTTCAAACTCCGTCTTTGCGAGCAAGGCGAAGCAATCCAGGATTAAGTACCAACTCACTGGATTGCTTCCCAGGAGTGTCTACTGAGAGTCTGCGTCCAAGACGTGAATTTGCTAATTCAAAAGACGATTCGAAGGATGCAATTTCCTGGCTAGATACTGGGGGTGTGTGGTCTACAAAAACGCACGTTAAAGCGCATTTGGCCGAAGGCCAAATGCGCCAGTCAGTCAGTTGGTTGGTAGTTGTGAGTCGTCAGTTGTATACTGTACTCATGTCGCACAATATCCCCCAAACCCCGCTTGGTAAATATGCCCGTCAATATTTAGAGTATTTGGAAATAGAACGTGGGAGAAGTTTGAATACAATTGAAAATTACGAGCGTTACCTCACCCGATTTTTGGTAGCAAGTGGTGCTTCAGTGCCAAGCGACATCACCGACGAGATGATGCGTACGTTTCGCTTGTGGCTCAACCGCCAAAGCGCCGGAGTACACGAGGGGCGCGCGGAAACACTCAAAAAGAAAACGCAAAATTATTATCTCATTGCTTTGCGGAGTTTTTTAAAGTATTTGCGAAAGCGCGGTGTGGAGTCGTACGCGCCAGAAAAAATTGAACTTGCAAAAGTAGCCGAGCGCACGATTGACCTTTTGAAACCGGTTGACCTGCGTCGCCTTCTTGATGCGCCCAGCGGCGAAAGTATCAAGGAGCTCCGTGACAAAGCGATTTTGGAATTATTTTTCTCCACAGGGCTTCGCCTTTCAGAATTGTGTGCACTACAGCGCGACATCGACCTCACGCGTGACGAAATATCTGTACGAGGAAAAGGTGAAAAAGTACGTGTGGTATTTATTTCCGATGATGCAAAAAAAGCCATCACCGCATATTTGAAAAAAAGAACTGACATGGACGATGCGCTTTTTGTTAGTGAAACAAAACGCACCCGCGAAGATGGCTCCACGCGCCTCACTCCCCGCTCCATTGAGCGCATGGTAAAGTTTTATGCTACCAAGGCGGGAATAATGGATAAAGTTACTCCGCACATTTTGCGCCATAGCTTCGCCACCGACCTTCTCCAAAATGGCGCAGACATTCGCTCTGTCCAAATGATGCTCGGCCACGCCAACATTTCCACCACCCAAATCTACACCCACATCACCGACAACCAGTTGAGAGATGTGCACAAAAAATTTCACAATAAATAAAAAACGCGCCACGAAATGTTTCATGACGCGCTAATCGATGCCAATCAATTGTGCCAGTTCCAAGACTCGTGCTTCGGAGCGATTGAGGGAGCGACGTGATTCATTGAGTTGCCGCTCGGCTAACTTCGCTTGCTCACTTTTCTCGACTTGTTCTTTCAATGAAAATACTTTTCTGGTGCGAATAAGTTCAAGTTTTGTGATTAGTGCAATAATTTCTGCCCGTTGACGCACAATACTTTCCTGCAGTGCTTGGATCTCTTGTCTAACTATTCGATATTCTTGATCCTCTTTGTTGGTAGTGAATGTACTCATGAAACACCTCCTCTCTGTAAACTGATACAACATAAGCTTAGTACCTATTCATAAAATGTACAATGGTCGGATGTGTTATTATTGATTCAATATGAAACTTATATCCTGGAACGTAAATGGATTGCGCGCGATACACAAGAAGGGGAATTTTGCCGATATTATAAAAAGGGATGCGGATATTTTGTGTCTACAGGAAACAAAAGTAGAGGCAGAGCAACTTCCCGAAGAAGTGCGCAATCCAAAAGGCTATTTTTCATATTTTTCACATTCAAAGATGCGCAAGGGCTACAGCGGGGTCGCGGTGTATACAAAAGTGAAGCCAGAAAAAGTAGAAGAAGGAATGGGGATAAGGGACATGGATCAAGAAGGGAGACTCCTTGTCCTTTACTTTCAAGACTTTGTCCTTTTGAATTGTTACTTCCCCAATGGTGGTGGTGGACCCGTGCGACTTAAATATAAACTCGATTTTTACGATCATTTTTTGGAATTTACCGAGAGCCTCCGCAAAAAAGGGCACAAGATTATTATTTGCGGAGATGTGAATACCGCGCATGAGGCAGTGGACCTCGCCCGCCCAAAAGAAAATGAAAAGAACACCGGCTTCCTCCCCGAGGAGCGCGCATGGATAGATGAGCTCATTTACCATGGCTATGTAGATATTTATCGGCACCTCAATCCAAACAAAAAAGATGCATACACGTACTGGGATATGAAAACCGGCGCCCGCGCGCGCAACGTCGGCTGGCGCATTGACTATTTCTTCATCTCCCCCGACCTCCTCCCCCACGTGAAACAAGCCACCATCATGACCGACTTCCTCGGCTCCGACCACTGCCCAATCACGCTAGTGATGTAGGGCCACTGCCCTATTGTGTTTGAATTGAGATAGGAGTTAAAGTCACCCACCCACCATACATTCCAAGTCATGACTTGGAATGTATGGTGGGTGAGGCTCGAAGAAGACTTGAAAATTATATGATAATTTAGTATGATAATATCATATCATTAAATATATATCATATGTCCACACTATCCGTCCCACTATCTCCTGAACTGGAGAAATTCATAAACAACCAAGTAAAAAGCGGTAACGCAGCCAACAAGGCAGATGTCGTTCGTCGCGCCCTCACTCGTTTTTCTGAAGATGAGGCAGTGCGAGCTGTCCTTGAGGCATCGCAAGAAGTAAGAGATGGCAAAATATTGCGTGGGGATTTGCGCGAACTTGCGAAAAGAATCTAATTATGAAAGTTGCATACACGCCTAGATTCTTGAGACTCTTTAAGAAGTTGCCAGTGGGTTTACAGGATGATGTAATTGAAAAGATTGACTTGTTTAAAGATGTAAATAATCATCAGCGGTTAGAAGTACACAAGTTAAAGGGAAGACTGAAAAAGTTTTATGGTTTTTCTGTTGACTACAAAAATCGTATCGTTTTTGAATACATGTCTGAAAATGAAGTGGCGCTTTTGGCAGTAGGAGACCATAAGGTTTATCAGCTGTTTTTGTAAGTATTATCCCCTTTAAATTCAATATTAATAATGTTGATGCTACTCTGCACTGTTTCAAATTTGATACGGCATTGACCAACACGCACGCGATAGATTTGGGTGAACCCTTTTAGTTTTTTGATATCGAGATTTTCAAAATTCTCGGATTGTATTCGCAAAAGAATGGCAAGGACCTTTTCCCGCCGCTCTGCATCCAGTTTTGCAAGGAACTTGTCTATCTTATGCATTGCGGCGCTTAAGTGAAGCAATTACATCAGCAAGTGGCACACCTCCCTTTTTTATTTTGGTGAAATCGACAGCAGTTTCCCACACGCCCTCGTCTCCCCAAATATCAACAGGAGAAAGGCGAAAAATTGGCTCTGAACGTCGAACCACAATAAAAGACTTACCTTTTTGAACACCAGAAATATACGAGTCCATATTTTCTCGCAATTCCTTGAGCCCCACAATGTTTTTGGTAGCTGTTTTCATCCCGTTAGAGGTAGGAAATGCCATGCATTTCCGTAGTTAATTATCGCATAGTAAATAAATCTAACCTTTTATCATAAAGTCCCGCAGGTGCTGTTTAATAAACTGAGCGACCTCTAACGGGATTCATATACCGTAAGTTTATCTTAAGATTAACTTGTTTGCAAGCGAGTTTTTCGAAGTAATTGTTATGCTCCCTAACTATCTACTTATAAAATACGATAGTATTTTATAAGTAGATAGTTAGGAAAAAAAGTAGATATTATCGGCTGGCGCATTGACTACTTTTTCATTTCCCCCGACCTCCTCCCCCGCGTGAAACAGGCATCAATCATGAGCGATTTCTATGGTTCGGACCACTGCCCGATCACGCTAGAGATTAAGTAGTATTAGTTGAATGTGCTAGTTTAAAATCTTTGAGTCACTTGAATTTTTCCACGCATTTTCAAATATCGCTTTCAGTGTTTCAAATACCGATTGGCTTTCAATGATGATACCGAATTGTTCGCTGGGTGCAACCAGTGCGACCTTCCTTTTATTGTATAGATTTACTTCCACTGTAAAGGTAGCTTCTTCAGGTGGCAGTAATCTAATTTTGCGAAGTGCGGCAACATTATCTCCCGCTAAGTCTTTAAGATATGACGTATTTGGCGCCAAGACGCGAGAATGTATTTTTGCGCCGACTCGTGACGGTACATATTTCTCTGTCAACCACAATGGGTCAAACTTCTCGTCAAAGTCATCCGTTGCCCACGCGAGTATCTCGCTCCCCTTTGGTTGTTGCAGCGTATCTCTATAGACTTCCTTGATACCTTCAATACCTTCAAAAAATCTAATTTGTGGTTTTCTCGCAAGGACATTCGTTATAGAAAGAAGTTCAGGGAGAATTTCTTGAAGGTATACCCCCTGCTCTTTTATTTTTTGGTCAAAGATTCTTGGGTCTTCGGCTACATACACATGACGGTTACGATTTTTTGTCATGCTGACGAGACCACGTTTTTTGAGGGACTCTAGGGTGAGATATACCGTACTTCTTTTTATAGAGGTTTTTTTAGAAATTATGGCGATAGACAAGCCAAAGGCCGCCTCCAAGAGCGTTAAATAGGTTGCTGATTCTTTTTCTGATAGCCCGAGTCGCTCAAGCTTGTGTGTAAGTGTTTTCATGTTTAAATAATACAAAATGACAACATTTATGTCAATTGTTTCATTGTTAAAGAACAATTATAATATTCTTATTTTATAAGGTTTAGTAGCATTAAGTACGGACAATTCGTCAAAAATATTATTATTTCAACATTATTTATGGCAATAGTCTATACTCCTAATAGGAAGTTCATTGAAACGGGCAGTCGCCCAACGATTCCAGGCGCGTTCCTGGATTGAGGAGAATAAAATGGAACAGTTGATGCGTTGGTTTATGTTGCTTTTTTGCGACAAGCTCCTAATTGGTTATCAATTCAATAAAGGGGACATAGTTGTTTTTCGGAAATGGAGCGGCTCAAAGAAGTATATGAATCAAAATGAGAATTTATTGAAATTTGGTTCAGCACGCATTGAAGTAATAAAAACATTCGACGTTAATCCAGGAGATCTGTGGAATAGAGAAAGAGTAGACCCGCTTGGGCTCGGACAACATGTAGTCGTTAGAGCGGATACGCCTAGCGGTAGTACTACTGAAGGATTTCACTCTGGGTGGATGGTGCCAGCAAACAGTGAAGACGAAGTGAAAAAAAGGGATAAATACCCAAGTAAGATTGTTGATCAGTATTATTTTTCGAGTAGAAAAATGACAAGAGTAATCCTGGTCGTACTTACATTCGCTATGGCAATTTTTCTTTCCATGTTTCTGCCAAGTGATAGCAATCCAGGATCCCACGAGAGAGGAATAATTGTTGGCTTGATATGGCTCGTAATTTTTCTCCCTTGTTGTTTCTTAGTAACGAGAATTCGTCAAGAATATGAAGGTTGTGCGTGCAAACAGTAACAACGGGTAGTCGCCCAACGATTCCAGGCGTGTTCCTGGGTTGAGGAGTGTCAAAATGATTAGTAAACAAAAAGGATCCGTTGGAGTGGTGTTCGTGCTTATTCTCTTGTTCCTCTTATTTTTTGTGATAATTTCGGCAGCGAGCGAGTCGATCTCTCAAAAAAATCGTTCAGAAGCGATGGCGGCCCCAGAATCGTTCAAGCTGATAGTAAAGAAATGCAAAACTGTAGGGAGGGGTTACACTTGTCTCACAGAAGCGGGCGGGCGAGTTTACACGGTTGTGGCCGAGCGAGATGGTCACTCCGTAAGAATGCATTCCGCTTCCGATGATGCTTATGGTTCAGTTACCAGTTCTCCCGGAGCTTATTCGATTAAAGTAATTTACCCCGAAGATCCGGAATACGAAAAACTAGCAGTAATGTTCTTCCGGGGACATTAGGCCGTTCATTGAAGCGGGCAACCGCCCAACCGACATTCTCGACGGTATCGAGAAGGAGATTATAATGATTTTGTTGACGGGAAAAGAACAAGCAGAAAAGATGAATAGAGAAAGGGATGTTGGCTTTAAGGAGCGAAAGGAGCTTCGCTCATGGGACTTGCCGCTTGGTTCTTATCAAACCTTAGGAAATTGTGAGACTGGCCCTGACCCTTTCTATGGTAGTGAAAATGCAACACCTAAACATTATATTCACCTAGTGTGGATGACAGGAACCAATCGGTATTTTGCCGTTCACGGATTTAAAGACGAACGCTTTCCAGAGTTTTTTAGACGACCTGAAAACGCGCATTTGCCCGTTGTGAAATATGAACCTAAAAAGATGGTGTCGGAGTAATCAAAATTTAAAATCCAAGGTTCATCCTTGGATTTTTTAATTTACCCCGTGTCGCTTTCGGATTACCGCGAGTTCTCCTTGTTCGGCCTCATCCTTTTTCCCCTTCCCTTCTTCGCCGAGTTTTTTTAGTTCATCAATGGGGAGCTTTGCGAGGTCGAGAGTGCGTTTCACGAGGTACTCTTCAGTGTTGCGCTCTGGGTCGTCGAGAACTTCCTCGAGGAGTGCGTGGAGGATGAATCCAAGTTTTGGTCCAGGTGTTTCACGAGTAACTTCCATAATTTTTACACCGTCAATCTTGAGCATTCCTACAGATACCGGAGCGCGCATCGCCTCTTCAATCATTGATTCATACTTACGCAAACGATACGGCGCTTCTTTTGGGCGACCCATGCCGATACGGTCGCAGGCGCGCACCTTCATCAAGTCCCATACGTTGTCGGGGCCAACATTTTTTACAATGCGACGTGCGGCAGAAAGCGTAATCTTTTCTATGTCGGAGAAAAACAAATGGTGCCTTACGAGGAGTGTAACTACCTCCACAATTTTTTTAGGATATTTCAAACGCTCAAGAGCTTTTTCTGTAACACGCCCACCCACCACATCGTGTCCATAAAATGTCCAGTTATTTTTTTCATCTGACCATCTGCGAGTCTCTGGTTTTGAAACATCATGAAAGAGCGCACCGAGGCGCACGTGAAGTGGCCAGTCGCGGTCGGCTGCATGCTGAAGGGCGCGAAGGTTGTGCTCCCACACGGTGTAAATATGGTCGCCGTTTTGTTCTACCCCAATCCCCCGCTCAAGATCAGGCGCAATGTATTTGAGTAGCCCAAGCTTCTGGCATATCACAATGCCGACCATAGGATTCTTTGTCATAATCATCTTGGAAAATTCATCACGAATACGCTCCATAGAAATATGCTTCAAATCCCCCGCTTTCTTAACAATGGCATTTTGTGTTTCTGACTCAATCGTGAAACCAAGATCTGTGGCAAGACGTACTGCACGAAGTACGCGGAGAGCGTCTTCATTGAAACGTTCCTCAGGGTTTCCCACTGTCCTTAAGACTTTGTCCTTAATGTCCTTTAGTCCGTTGCTAATGTCCTTTAGATGTCCTTTAGAATCATCAAATGCAATGGCGTTGATAGTAAAGTCCCGTCTTGTGAGATCATCATCTAGTTTCCCGTGAAACGAAACGCTGTCTGGACGGCGTTTGTCGGTATAGGCACCTTCTGTGCGGTAAGGAGTAACTTCCACCACATTCAGTGTTTCATCCTCTGTTTCATTCACAATTCCAACTGTGCCATAGTCATTTTCATAAAAAGAATTCTCAAAAAGTGCCTGGATTTGCTCGGGAGTTGCGTTTGTTGTGGCATCCCAATCCTTTGGCTTAATCCCCTGCAATATGTCACGCACACATCCACCCACCAAATACGCCTCAAAACCTGCGTTTCGCAATGTTTCTGTTACACGTGAAACTTCTTTTGGAATTGGATAGTTGATTTCCATATTTAATAAGTATTGAAAGCATACCGTTTTTTTTGCCTTTTGACTACTTTTGCGGTACAGTCTTCGTACGCCCTCGTAGTGAAATGGATATCACAACGGTCTTCGAAACCGTTATTCCAGGTTCGAATCCTGGCGTGGGCACAATAAATATAAAATAGTCAGCCTCTCAAGAGAGGCTGACTATTTTATATTTATTGTGCGGATAGGGCTTTCGGTCACGGGTTACTAAGCTTTTTGTATCGCATTACTCACAAAAATCTAAGTACCCTCGACCCCACCTCATTATTTTTGATTACAAAAATATATTCCGGCTTTCGATTCTCCACGCAAGCCAAGCAGGAGGCTTGCTCTATCCGCACAATTAAAAAGCCCCTTTCGGGGCAATTTTAATTGTGCGGATAGGGAGAATCGAACTCCCACTCTCTCGTTGGCAACGAGGAATTCTACCACTAAATTATATCCGCAAATGAGTGACAAAGTGAGTATACCCATAATATTCACTTTTCACGAATGTCGCGGATATATGTACTCATATATCCGCATCTTTCCCATATAGTTCCCTGTTTGCAAGCATATCAGGGAACAACGAAATCCACAATAACATTTTTTCTTTAAAATATCTACTAGAAACACCAACAGTGCAAACACCATGCCCTAGACGTTTTGTTTTATGCCTCCCGTCTATTACCATGCTTTTATTGAAGATTACATTTTGTAAATGTGCCTCCTCTTTCCAATATTTTTTGCACTCAGATTCTTGAAGATCTGGATATAAAAGGAGCCAGGCCTTAATTCTCTTTTCCTCAACTCCACACACATCTTTAAGGAACCCCATGAATATTCTTATCATTGCTGGATCGGTGTTGGTTAGCGATACGCGGTGAAGGGAAGCCTTGTCCCCTTCGCCCCAATAGAGCATAACACCTGAAATAAAAGCTGGATGGTATTTTAGAATTTCAAAATCCTCAAGTGCCTCATGTCGTGCTTGAATATAAAGATTCCTAAGATGTTCCCCACGCACCTTGTTGAGCTCTTCTATGCGGATCGTGTGCTTTCTATGTGTAACAACATTCAGATCATCTTTTATTTTCTGTGACCACAAAGAGGCGCCAAACCACGCTGATAAAGTGCTTTTAGGGATTCCTAGCTCGCCTGCGATTTCCTGATAGCTTTTACCAAACCTACGAAGCTGTGTCGCCTTCTCTTTGTCTGTACGCATACGTATAAAGTATAACACAGGAGTACAATTTAATACAAATTCGCACATTTTTTAAAGGACATTTGCTCTCAAAATCACCACGCCGACACACCATGTCAACGGTTTGAGGCGGAAAATATGGGGAAAATGACCCAAAACTGTGGATAACCATGTGGATACTGTTGATAAAGGACATTAAAATCGGTCTTTTTAGATCCTAAAACGTGCTAAAATACCCATATTTTTCCATAAAACCTTGATAAATATAGGTTTCATGTGAAATAGTCTATTTTGATCTCTAAAATTGTCCTAAAATTGGATGTTTCACGGGAAACGCCAGCAATCCGCCAAGCCCCGTCCCTGGCAATCTTGCCAAGGACGGGGCTTGGCGGATCAAAAAAGCGTAAAATGCGTGCTTCACGGGAAACGCTCAAGATGCTACACTATATTTAATGGCTGAAAAGACGGAAAAGCAGAAAATTGGGCGTTTAGGAGAGGATATTGCTCAAAAATACTTAGAAAATAAGGGTTTTTCAATAATTGAGCAGAATTTTCTCAGAAAATGCGGGGAAATAGATATTATTGCTAAAAAAGGCAAAATTTTGCATTTTATTGAGGTAAAAAGCGTTACACGTGAAAACATACCTACTTCACATAGGTCGGACCTATGTATTTCCAGTAGGACGGATAAATATAGGGCAGAAGACAATCTGCACCCTTATAAATTAAAGCGTTTAAGGCGAACGACACAGGTTTATTTGTATGAAAGACGACCAGAAGACCAGATTGAGTGGGTATTTGATGCGATAACTGTGCAGATAGATGTCAAAAATCGCACAGCGAAAGTAAAGTTTTTGGAAAATTTTGTTTTGTAAAACCTACCCCATGTTCTGGTTCCAAGTGTTCAAATTTCGTAATTTGCCTCTTGTGTGCTAATATTCTCCTACGTTTCACGTGTAACGGGGTGTAGTATATCCAAGTGAGTGAGTAAAATACAAACATGGAGTTTGTATTTTCGAGCGAACGCAGGATATATTGTATGCAGTTATATATCGGTAGTACGTCTGCTTTGGGGTTGAAGCTTTAGTCGGGGTGTAGTATATCGGTAGTACGTCTGCGTGGGGTTGAAGAATGTGTCGGGGTGTAGTATATCGGTAGTACGTCTGCTTTGGGAGCAGATAGGCCGAGTTCGATTCTCGGCACCCCGACACATTCTTTAACCGAAAGCATATAGATGCTTTCGCGGAAATTTCCTTTAGAAATTTAGATATAACTGGGTACAATATATTCGTCGTTCGCTCGGAAAAGTAAATTGGTATTTACTTTTCGCTCACTCACTAGAATATAGGCCGAGTTCCCTGCCCGCCACTGCCAATCGCTTCGTAAGGATCAGTCAGGCGATGGCAGGCGGGGATTCCTCGGCACCCCGACTAAAGCTTTAACCGGAAGTGTCCAAACACTTCCGCGGAAATTTCCATAAGAAATTTAGATTAGGCCGAGTTCGATTCTGAATCAGCTGATTCATGCCTTGGGCACGGCACCCCGACTAGAATTTTGTATTGATGTTTTACCAGATTTTGGTAAAAACTATGAATATTAATGAAAAACTAAATAGAGGTGCTCGTCCTTACATGCAAGAGCACGGATTTATTTCTGTAATATTTGCATTGCTAGGTAATTTTGTTATTACTATTTTGAAGGCTATCGGGTTTGCTGTTTCTGGTTCAAGTTCACTTTTTTCTGAGGCAGTGCACAGCCTCGCTGACACTGCAAACCAAACTCTTTTGCTTGTGGGAATTGTGAAAAGTCGCCGCGCACCCGACGAAGATTCTTCATATGGATATGGGCTCGAGCGTTTCTTTTGGGCGTTAATTTCCGCCTGTGGAGTATTTTTTGTTGGTGCTGGAGTTACTGTCTATCACGGCATCAGCACACTGCTTCATCCAGAGGAAATTTTTTTCAAGCCCGAAATATTTATAATATTAGGAGTTTCTTTTGTGGTGGAGATGATTACTTTCTCTGTTGCTTTTCGTGAGTTGTGGAAAGCGAGAGGGGAGGACGCAACGTTTTCGGAGACATTTCAGGATGGTGATCCGACAGTGCTTGCCGTGGTGTATGAAGATGGAGTCGCAGTCTTTGGTGTTTCTGTCGCAATGGTTTCTATTTGGCTTTCATACATTACGGGTAATCCAATGTGGGATGCCGGTGGTTCCATTATCATCGGTGTCCTCTTGGCATGGGTTGCGGTTGTTTTGATTATGAAAAACAAGCGCTTCCTTGTGGAAAAGTCTATCCCCGAGGAAGTGCAGGAGCGAATTATCGAAATACTTGTTGCGGACCCCATGATTGAGCGCGTACATGATTTCAAATCATCTGTGGTAGAGCTTGGGAAATATCGCGCAAAGTGTGAAGTGGAGGTGAATGGCACAGCGCTTTTCCGCGAACTTTCAAACGGCGGAATGCTTAAGGAAGATTATGAAACCATAAGAGGGGATTATCAGGATTTTCTCAAGTATGTCGTGGACTATACTGATCGCGTGCCACGGGTTATTGGGAAACGTATTGATAAAATAGAAGAAAGAATTAAAAAAGAAATCCCCGCGGTGAGACATATTGATATTGAGATTAATTAACTCTGTACAGGATTTGCGTCCGTAGTACAACGGACCCCAGTACCAAAAAGCCCACATCATTGTTATGCTTAGTCTATAAAGAGTTCCACGGAATTTAACTCAGCGCGGAGTAAGGACAGTTTTATCTATAAGCCCTCATCATTCAATGGATAGGATTCAAGCTTCCGAAGCTTGCAATATAGGTTCGATTCCTATTGAGGGCACAACAGTAATTCAAACAGTTACTCATAAGCTTGCGTAACTGTTTGAATTAAGAAGCAAACAGCTTTGCTTCCGTACTGCTGTGCCGACCGCAGCGATGTTTTTAAAAAAAGTTTTCTTTCCGATTTTTTCAAAAACCGCGAGGTGGGGTAGCGGATACTTAGTCCCCGTAATTTGCAGAGCAAATGAGGAGACTTAGTGATCCGTGACCACAGTACCCACAGAAAGAAGCTGTTTTGGCACATTGACTTTTGCAACTACAAGCGTAGGGTAAGGGAGGGTAGGTGTAAATAAAACTTTTATTTTTTTCGAAGTGCATTATTTAAATGGAGGTAGCAAATGAAGAGAAATAGTGGCTTTCCTTTACCCGAGGAGGGGCTTGGTAATACCGATGGATTTGTTGACCTAGGTGGAATCCTCGCAATGAGAGATAAGATTAACTTGGAAGTAAGATGGAATGCAGGTGTACCATTTTTGGTTGAGGGAGTATGTCTGAGAGAGGTTTACAAAGGCTACTTCCCAGAGCTCGTTGGACACGAGCAAGTTAGGTACCGTATTTTTGGTTTGGTTGAAAATCCAGATGTGGATCTTTACAAGGGATCCGAAAAAATGCAGACAGTTGTAATTCCTGCAACCAAATATGCGCAATGGGGAAATCGTGACAAGGATATTGCTTTGGTTGACGGGCCGTTCTTTTTTCGTGTTTTTGGGGATAGAGAAGATGAACTGACAGTTTTTAGATATACCTTTGGATATAGTGAAATAGTCATGCGTGTTGACGAGCTTTTAAAGGAGAATCCTTTAGGCTCTGATTTCGACAAGCTTCTTTTTGACGCAATAGGGATTTTTTCCCCAAAGGAGTGAAAGACAATGAATTGATCTATTGGGCGTCCGCTTGCGGGCGCCCAATTGTTTTTCCATTCTTCCATTTATACACACCCACGCTTCACTTTTAATAAAAAAATTCTGCTATACTATATTGAAATGAATCCCGTTAGAGGTCATCAGGTTTGTATAATGAGAGAGCGGGATTATAATAATAAAACATTGATGTATTACTATTTATTAAATAACTACGGAAACGCACAGCGTTTCCTACCTCTAACGGGATGAAGCTTGGCACAAAAGTAAATCTTGTTTTGGTTACGGTAACTACGTTTATTCTCGCGATAGTTTTTTGGGTTATCGTAGATATGGTTTCGGTAAACCTACGACAGCAAGTTTTAGAAGACTCACAAGGGGTGATAAATATTTTGGGGGATCAGATAGAACGTACCTTTATTCAAAATTATATACAGCAAGATACTCTACAAACAACAATAGATAAAATTGGAGCAGGCTCTGAGCTGAAATATATTAATGTTAATGATGCGCGCGGATACTATGTTGCTGCAAAAGACCACGAGCTGATAGGAAAGGAGATTAGTTTTGAGGACAGGGAAATCTTGAAAAAGATAGAAGTTGAAAGAGTGGGAATAAGTGCAGAAAAAGACAGGGGGACTTTTTACGAATTTGAGAGACATGTTCCTGTGTTTTTTAAAGGCGACGATACTTCATCAGAAATGGTAAATGTTATTGATATTTCTGTCTCGTCGCGCTCAAAAAATTTGTCAGATATTGAAGAAGCGAAAAAGGTTCTTCAGGTTGTTACGAGATTTGTTGACCAAAATATGCGCTCACTTATTGTTACTAGAAAAATTAGTGTTGACGTACTTCAGCGAATTGTAAATAGCGTAAAAGACTTCTATTTTTTTAATAACTTTATCATTTTTGATGAAAAATTAAATATTATAGCAAGTACTCAAAACAACCCAAACGAAACTAAGGACGATCCTCCTGAGTATAAAAAAGCTCGTCTTGGTGTAATGAGTGGCGAACTAAAGGCCCCGTTTGAAATTGATCGTACATACATAACGCCAAACGGGAAAACCGTAGATGTTATTGTGCGATTAAATCCAGTATTTTTTGTTGGAACAGACGGGAAAAAACAAATAGCAGGACTAACCGAAATTCAGGTATTTAAAGATGTCTATAAGGTTCGGGTGAACCAACTTAAACTTCGCATGTTGTGGATTGGTTTAGTGTTTACGGTAATTCTCGTTGTTGTACTCGCTGTTATTTTGGAAACGGAGGTCGTTGGTCCTATACGTAAATACTCTTTGGTTGCTAAAAAAATAGCGGGGGGTGATTTTAATCAAACTGTAGAGCATACATCTAACGATGAGATTGGGCAATTCGGAGATGTTTTTAACTCCATGGTAGGTAGCCTAAGAGAATTTGATAAACTGAAATCAGATTTTATCTCTGTGGCTGCACATCAGCTACGCACACCGCTTTCGGGAGTGAAATGGGTACTTAAGCTGTTACTTGATGGAGATCTTGGTGAAGTCTCTGAGACCCAAAAAGGTATGTTAAGGCGTGGGTATGAAACGAACGAGAAAATGATCCAGCTCGTTAATGACTTACTTAATGTTTCACGTATAGAGAATAGTAAGTTTGGGTATGATTTTGGGAAAAATGACTTTATGAGACTTCTTAGTATGCTTATGGAAAGCACCGTCCTTCCTTCAAAAGAACGAAATATTGAGGTACGGCTTGAAAATCATGCTGGCACAATTCCTGACTTTGTTTTTGATCCAGAAAAACTTCTCATAGCGCTCCAGAACATTGTTGATAATGCTATGAAGTACACGTTCCCAAGGGGGAGGGTCACCATCTCAGTTAGTAAACATGGTGATTATATAGAGATAAAAATTAGTGATACGGGTGTAGGTATTCCTAAAACAGACCTTCCAAAACTATTTTCTAAGTTTTTCCGTGCTGCAAATGTGATTCATTTGCAGACAGATGGTTCAGGACTAGGACTCTTTATTGTAAAGAGTATTGTAGTGCGCCACGGCGGGCAGATATGGGTTGATACTGTTGAAGGCAAGGGAACAGCTTTTACCGTATTGATACCAACCATTACAGAGCTAATACCAAAAGAGGATGTATCAAATAATGGAGAATCTGTGAACATCGTTGGGGCCGGAAGTGGACACAATGATGTTTCGCTGGCAAACAAGACGATTTCATAATATAATATATAAATATTATGCCTGAGAAAAAAAGAATAATAATTGTTGAGGACGATGCTATCTTGCGAGATGTACTCTCGGAGAAGCTTGAAAAAAATGGCTACATAGTGGATAAGGCCGAGGATGGGGTTATCGCAATGGAAAAGATCCGTGCTAAACGACCAGACTGTGTTCTTTTGGATATTTTAATGCCTCGCAAAGGGGGGATTGAGGTTCTTGAGGACCTTTTTGCCGACGCAGAGCTTAGAACGATTCCTGTTATAATTATTTCAAACTCTGGCCAGCCACTAGAAATAAAGCGTGCGCAGGAGCTTGGTGCGCGAGAATTTTTAATTAAGGCGGTATTTGATCCAAATGAAGTTTTAGAAAAAGTTGAACACGTGCTCTCAGGTGGAGGGATGGCGCCACCTGGAGAATGGGGAATTAGGGCACAAAATATAAAAAGCACAGGAGTAACTAAAGAAATTATGAACGATGAAAAAAAAATAAGCGAAACACCCGCCCCTTCTACGGGCGAAAAAATATTTATACTAGTTATTGAGGATGATAAATTTTTACGCGAACTCCTTGTCAGAAAACTATCAGGTGAAGGTTTTGATGTGCAAAATGCGATAGATGCACAGGCAGCATTTACCATTTTGTCAGAACGGAAGCCAAAAATAATTTTGTGTGACCTTATTTTGCCAGGAGTGGATGGTTTTGAAATACTAAAGCGCATTAAGAATGAACCAAAGACAGCTGATATCCCTGTTGTTATATTGAGTAACCTTGGACAGAAGGAAGATTTTGACAAGGCAATGACACTCGGAGCAAAAGATTTTATGGTAAAGGCAAACTTTACACTGGATGAGATTGTGACAAAAGTGAGGTCAATTGTGGGCTAAAACAGTTGATAGGTTTTAGTTGGTAGGTGTTAGAAACGACCGAGTTTCGCAGTTGCGAAACTCGGTCGTTTCTGATATTCTCTAAGAAATTGCGGGATTAGTTAAATGGTATAACTTCAGTTTTCCAAACTGAAATCAGGAGTTCGATTCCCCTATCCCGCACAAAATGCCAACGCTGAAACGAAAGTTTCTGCGTTGTTGCATTTTGTAGCGGGTACGGAGAATCGAAAGGCGGAGGCGGGCACCTTGAGCTTGCGAAAGGGCGCAGACGAATCAGCAGATTTGTGTCTTGGACTCCCGGGGGAGAAAGTTCTTAGCAAGTTTACGAGCTTAGAAACTTGACCCCGGTTCCCCTATCCCACACAGAAAACTTTTTAAAGATAAATAAATCATGAAACTTGGCATCATCCTACAGACGAATAAAATAGAAAGTGTCTATAATACATTTCGTCTTGGTCTAACCGCTATGAAAGCAGGGCATCAGGTAGAAATTTTTCTAATGAATGAAGGCTCTGAGATTGATACCATTTCCGATAGTACCGATTTTGATATATCAGTAAAGGTTTTGGAGTTTCAAAAACTAAATGGCCAAATTTATGCTTGTGGAAGTTGTCTAAAGATCCGCGGTAAAGAGAAAATAGAAATTGCTCCGACCTCCACAATGAATGACCTCCTCAAGATGATCGAACAATCTGATAAGGTTTTAGTTTTTTAATTCGAGGCGGAGTCATTTGTCGAGATAATTACCTTAGTAAAGGTTTTATACTCAATAAGGGTTTTTATGGTGAGGCATGCAAAAAACTCATCATCAGCTTTTTCAATAGCAACGATAGCTTTCTCAGTAATTTTTTTTCCTTGGGGAGTAAAGAAAACATCCGTAGCTCGGCTATCACGCACTGATTTCTTCCGAAGTACTAATCCATTTTTCTCGAGCATCCGAATAGCTTTAGAGAGGGTCATTTTGTCTATTTTTGTATGTTCTGCTAGGTGAGATTGTTTCAGTGGCTCATTTCTTTCTTCAAACCACCTTAAAGAAGCAAGTATTGCATATTGTGTTTGAGTAATCTTAAAGCGATCAAGTACTGTTGACAGCTTTTTTTGCCACAGAACTGTTATTTTCCAAAGCAAGAACCCTGCGCTGTCGTCAGCTTCCTCATGTTTAAAAGTAGATTGTCTAGACATTTCTTGCACGCTCAATAAGTTTATTAGTTTGCTCCTCCATTCCATTTGCAACACCTTCTGCAACTATTTTTCTCCATAGGAAAGACAATGGCCCCTTTATGGACATTGTTGTTCGAATTTCTAATTCGTTCCCATCTATAATAAAATCGTGAGATCCAATCATTTTCGCAAGAGGAAATTTAGTTAGATCAGTAAAATTTACAGTTTCTTCAACTCTAATAATTTCAATCTTCACTTTAGGGCCACCCTTTGGCTTGAGCAGAAAAGTATTACCAACTTCAAATACTCCTTCTATTTTTGCATAATCAATATCATCTTGCCATGTATGCCAATTATTTACATCAGTCCAAACGCTCCAGATTTTATTTATATTCACTCCCGTTACTTTTTTGCTATAAGTTTTAATCCACATTTTTTATTTGCCCCATTAGCAGGGTTAAGATATAGTAAACCAGTTTACTAAAAAATGCAATAGGAAGGTAGTATGAGAGATGTCATATTTTATGAAAGATGTTCTCCAAACACCTCCATTGCAAGTACAACGTCCTTTAATTTTAGTCCTAATTTTGTTAATTCATATTCTGTTTTTGGAGGGACCGTAGGATAAGGCTTTCTCGTGAGGATTCCCTTTTCCTCAAGATATTTTAGTCGTGCTGCAAGGATTTTGGGACTAACGCCCACAAGGGACTTTAATAATTCCGAATATCTTTTTTTGCCTGATAAAAGGTCACGAACAATAAGGGTAACCCATTTCCCATCAATAATATCGGCAGTCTTTTTCACAGGACAGTCTGGACTACAGAGAGACGGGACATCTTTGATAAGTTTTGTGTTTTTCATGGTTTCTAAAAGGTAACTACTTTACATTAGATAGTATACTTGCTATTCTTTTGAGGTGCAAGTTTATTAATTTTTAAAAAATATTATGAAAAAATTGAAGATTCTATTAAGATTAATTGGTGTTGTGCAACTCATTTTAGGGGCTGGGCTTCTTTTTGTGCCACTTAATCTTGTTGGATGGATGGGGCTCTCCGTCATTCCCACTGACGGCGCTTATTTGCTTGGAATGCTGGCCGCACGGTTTCTCGCATACGGGGTAGGGATGTTTGCTATCGCCAAAAATCCAGAAAAGAATGTATTTTGGATAAAAAACATGTTATTTATCCAGATTGTCGATCTTGCGGTGGGAATATTCTATACGATAAATGGTACACTCGCTTTGTCGGTGTCATTATTCCCGATGGTAAATGCGACGGCTTTTGTGGCTCTTCTCTTGTTTTGGATGCCGAAAAAGTCTAACGACCAATAAATGAGCTATCTAAGTGCAAAATTATTTGTTTGGTTACAAGGAGCAGTTTTTTACAAAAACCTACACTCTGAAGCGGTGAACATTCTTCCAAGGATTGAAAACGGGAAGTGGCTTGATGTTGGCTGTGGGCCAGGGCTCATGACCCGTCTTGCCGTAGAAAATGGATACGACGCAACAGGAATAGACACAGATCCTTTTATGATTCGTGAGGCAAGGAGAATTGCTCACAATGAAAGGTCAAATGCGGTTTTTGAGGTTGGAGATGCATTGCATCTCAAGAAAGAAAGTGCGGATGTTGTTTCCGCGTCTTCTTTACTTGCGACACTTGAAGATAAGTCTGCCGCCCTAATCTCGCTTTTTAGTGCGGTAAAACATGGCGGTGTCTTGCTCGTTATTGAACCAACTGACAAAATGACGCAAGTGGCAGTAAGTGACACACTTCGTACTCGGTCAAAAGAAAAAGGAATCAATGCACTACGATTGGGGGCTCGCGCTCGACATGGACGAATTACAGACCCAAAAATATTTGAGGTCATCAAATCTAAGAAAATATCTTTTGTGCCGTTGTTGGGTGGGATTGTTGGCGCATGGTTTATTTATAAAATCTAAATGGACTGTACTTGTAGGTTCAAAAAAAAAGAAAACTCAGGCTTTTTAAAAGCCTGAGTTTTCTTTTTTTTGAACCTACTTTACTGCGTCCTTGAGAGCCTTTGCGGCGCGGAACTTTGGAACGGTTGTTGCTTTCACCTGAATAGCTTCACCAGTCTTTGGGTTACGTGCGGTGCGAGCTGCGCGTGCCTTTGTTGAAAAGATACCAAGTCCTGCGATTGAAACCTCCCCACCACCCTTAAGGGTCTTTACCATTGCCTCGAGGATTGCCTCAAGTGTCTGCTCTGCTGAAACTTTTGTACCACCCATTTTCTCGTGGATGATTTCTGCGATAGCTGCTTTGTTCATAATATATTATGTAATTAACTATTAAACTTTTAATACTAAAACCGAGTTTCTCGGGCGCAACGGCTCCCCGAGCCCCCTTATCAAATAGTATACCCCCGTCTGTTTTTTTACGCAATAGATACAAGGATTTTTATGCTACTTGACAAGTTCTATCCAATCGTGCTATTCTTGAAGCTAGTTACTGGTCCAGCAGATCTGGAAGTCGTAGCACTTTTACAAAGGAAAAGACCATGAAAATGGAACAGACCCCCAAAAGCCCGAAATTCTTTACGAAAATCGGCATTCTCATCGGGTTTATCACTGAGATACTAATAGCAATTTTCAGTCAAATGACTGATTCCCAACTACAGTATTATATCGGCAAGAAGGAATCAATCCGCAAGCAATTACGGGAGATGTTCAATCAAACCGACTTGTATGTTGAGAAGCGCGAAGCCTGGCGGAAATTCTACCAGAAGTATTTTTCGCTTGACCTCAATGTAGCTGACGTGCATATCCCTGATGTGCCAACAGAAGGCGATTGGCGTTTGCTTATCATCGCGCGTGGACTGACACTGAATCAAGTGTATGACCGAATGAGCAAAGCATTCAAGTGTTGGAAATATTCTGATAACCTTGATGAGAGTGTTACAAAAAATGCGCGCGACACCAAGGAAACGTATGCCATTTGGGTACGTGTAGGGGTAGAACCTGATGAGAAGTATTTGGGCAAGTCGACCTACCAAGCGGATCCTGACATGAAAATCGGAATGACGCTTCTTGAGAGGATGTTTCTCGAGATTTCTTATTTCGATGAAACGGGGGAACACTTGGACATCATTGGGTGGACACTCTGCACCGGTTCTCGCCGTGCCGATGGCTATGTGCCGAGCGTGGGCCTGGACGACGACAGGGTGCGCGTGCATTGGGACGGCCCCGGCAGTTCGGGCGCGCGGTGCGGTCTCCGTTCAGCAGTTTCTTAACCTCTATACAATATTTTGGTTCTAATTCAGCCCGCTCGTCTCCCAAGGCGCAGTGGGCTTTTTTCTGCAAAACCATAAAACCCCTTACTAAAGACACGTACGGAAATAACACTAATGTTTCCCACTAGCTCTCTCCCGCGCAATAAACAGCGATAGCTGTTTATTGCGCGGGAGAGAGTGGCGGCGGGGGCGGTGACACTGAGCGTTCAAAGAAGATGGAAATTCTTCTTCAGCTCCAGTGCGTTATCAATATCTGTCGCAACAATAAATCGAATATATTTTTGCGCCTCATAAAACTCCACAATATACTCTATCTCCTTTGCGCACGGATACGGATGCACAAACACAGATTTCTGAAATTCATAAAATCCCATATTTTTAAAATGCATACGAAGCGAGTCGCGCACTTTTTTGAGTGGCTCTGGCACATCAAACATCACAATCCGCCACTTTCCGTCCCATTGTGTCGGCTTTTTTATCTCCATGTTATTAATGTTGTACGTCAACGCAAGCTGCTTCCCTTCTTTAGACAACACTAGTGTCAGTGTGCCATCATGGTTGTCTTTTGTGGAAACAAGCTTTGATTCATACAGAGAGCGGATCGCGCGATTAAGAGAGCCGCGGTTTATTTTGTCCAACTCTTTTCCTGCCTCTCGTACAATGCGAAAGTATTGATTTGGGTTACGGGTAAGCCCGAGCGCGAGGCCAGCGGACAAGAGAAGAAGAATTTTTTGCTGCAAGGCACTACGACGGGGCTTTTGGCGCGCATGCCTTTGGAGTTTACTTGCGGACATTTTGATAGTATATACCACTTAATTGATTCGCGCAATAAACAGCTATAGCTGTTTATTGCGAAATTGGGGACTTGGACTTTTGGGGGTTTATTTTTTGAACTATTAATTTAGTAAGCCCCTGATTTTGCGAAGCAAAATCAGGGGCTTACTAATACACAATTTTATTTCTGTCCTACCTCGCGTACTCTATCGCTCGTGATTCACGAATCACTGCTACTTTTATTTCACCTGGGTACTTGAGCTCCTTTTCTACGCGTATTGCGATGTCGCGCGCAAGCTTCTTTGCTTCGAGGTCGCTGATTTCCTCTGGGCGTACAAACACGCGAAGCTCTCTTCCGGCTTGTATTGCATAGGTTTTTTCCACAGCGGGGAAGGATTTTGCAATACCCTCAAGGTCTTCAAGGCGCTTTATGTAGTTTTCTGCAGAGTCACGTCGCGCACCGGGGCGCCCACCAGAAATGGAGTCTGCAGTCTGGACAATAATTGACTCTAGTGTCTCGTAGGGGTATTCCTCGTGGTGGGACTGCATTGCTTGGATGATCCGCACATCCACGCCAAACTTTTGCAGAATCTTTCTTCCAATTTCCACATGGGTCCCTTGCACTTCGTGGTCTACCGCCTTGCCGAGGTCGTGAAGGAGCGCTCCTGCTTTTGTGACGGCGACATCTCCGCCTATTTCCTCTGCTATCATTCCGCCTATGTGCGCCATTTCTATTGAGTGTTGCAAAACATTTTGTCCGAAGCTTGTACGGAAATGAAGGCGCCCAAGGATGGCAATGATGCGCGGGTCAAGGTTGAACACACCACACTCATATGCAGCCTGCTCGCCTTTCTCTCTCGTTATTTTATTTACTTCTTCTTTTGCTTTTTCCACAGCCTCTTCTATTTTTGCAGGCTGGATACGCCCGTCTTCTATGAGTTGCTCGAGTGCTACACGAGCGATTTGCCGACGAACGGGGTCAAAAGATGAAATGAGGATAGAGCCTGGGGTGTCATCAATAATAACCTCAACACCCGCTGCGCGCTCAAATGCGCGGATATTACGGCCTTCCTTCCCAATAATCTTCCCCTTGATTTCATCTGATGCAATAGGAACCGAAGTTGCCATCATTTCTGCGACGGTGGAAGTAGCGAGACGCTGAATGGATGTCGCAAGGATATCGCGTGCTTTTAATGCAAGGCGAGCTTCTCCATCGGTCTCTATTTTTTTGATACGTACGAGGATGTCTTCCTCACTCTGCATTTCCACGCGCTTTAGTAATTCCTCTTTTGCGCTCTCTGTGTCGAGATGTGCAACACGCTCAAGCTCATGACGCGCAAGCTCCGTTTCTTTTTTTGTTTTTTCACGGAGCATACGGAGCTCCTCCTCCTTTTCTTTTATCTGATTTGCTTCGCCATCTACATCAAGCTGTCGTTTGTCGAGAAACTCTTCTTTTTTTATAAGTCGCTCTTCTATTTTTTTGAATCGTTCACTTTGTTCGCGTTCTTCCTCGTGAAGCTCGCGTCCGTACACTTCGGCTTTTCGGTCGGCATCTTCTATTATTTTTTGTGCCTCTTCCTTTGCAGAAAGGAGCACCTGCTTTATTTCTATTTCAACAGATCCCCGTTTGCTGATTGAAATAAACCACCGCAAAACATAGCCTAGTATCGCTCCGACCAAAATTGCCATCACGCCGCCCAGCGTGAGTGCAATGTTAATGTCCATATATAATCCCGCCAGTTCTCGAAATCCTTAATGTTTATGCGGTTTTCTCCAAATCTGCGGGTGGTTATCGCCCCTTAATAAAAGTGTCAATATAAATTACAAAATTGGGTACATTTTTATAATACCGCTTGTGCTGAGCACAAGCAAGTGTTTGAGACTGTGGGCAGGAGGTGAAGACACTCAAAAAAAGCGATATTTGCTTTAATTATGTAACTATGTTTGCGATATTTGCTTTAAAATTGCTAGTATGCTATGCTTTCAGTAATGAAATTCATTCGCAGACAATCTAAGAACATTGAAAAATTTGCGCGAGAAGGAAAAGTCCTTGTTGTCTATGGACCGCGTCAGGCAGGAAAAACAACACTACTGCGAGATTATTTTGACGCCTATTCTGGCAAAAAGGTTTGGCTACAGGGGGATGACCGGATTGCAGCAAAGGAGCTTTCCTCACGAACAATAGGGAGAGTGTCGCCGATCCTCAATAATGCAAAATTGGTGATCATAGATGAGGCTCAGTATTTGGAAGAGCCGGGACTTACCTTAAAGTTCTTGGTGGATACATATAAGGATGCCATTTTTATAGTGACAGGTTCTTCTGCTTTCGGACTCGCGCACCATACCACGGAGCCACTCACGGGAAGGGCAAGCTATCTCAATCTCTATCCTCTTGATATGCACGAGATAGACCTCACTTTGGGGCGAGTGATGACGCTTTCGGTCGTTCACGATGTTTTGGTATACGGTAATTATCCAGCAATACGCAAAGAAAATGATACGAAGCTAAAAGAAATAATGATGCGTGATATCACGCAAGCGTATTTGTATAAAGACATTCTTGAATTTGAGGGGGTAAGAAATCATGAAGGAATTAGAAGTGTGCTTAAAATGTTGGCACTCCAAATTGGGCACGATGTGTCTATTAACGAGATTGCAACAAGGGTACAGCTGTCGCGAACTACAGTAGAAAAATATATTGGTATTTTAGAAAAATCATTCATTATTGCATCTTCAACAAGCGTAAATACTGAGAACGAAAGAAACGAAATTGGGAAAAATAAACGATACTATTTTGTTGATCTCGGTATTCGTAATGCAGTGGTAAGTAACTTTGCACAAATTGAAAATCGCACTGACATCGGACAACTGTGGGAAAATTTTGTATTTATTGAACGACTCAAGAAATATCGTCATGAAAATGAATCAGTCGATATGTGTTTTTGGCGCACCTATAGCGGGAGTGAGGTGGATATAGTTGAAAGAAAAAGTGAATATATCAATGCTTTTGAATGCAAATGGCAAGATAGTAAGGTTAATGCATTAACTAGAGAAGCTTTTGCAAAGAGATTTAAGAATTTAGGTATTAAAGTGATCAATAAAGATACATGGCCGGAGTACCTGCTTTAGTGATATTTGGCCGAAGCTAGCCTGCAAAAAAACATCCCCCGCCTTTTTCAAAAAGGCGGGGGATGTTTTTTTGCAGGCTAGCTTCGCGGATTCTTGGGTTTGTAAATCTCGTCGATGATGCCATACTTTTTAGCCTCTTCGGCGGACATGAAAAAGTCGCGGTCGGTGTCTTTTTCTATTTGTGCGAGAGGCTTGCCGGTGTTTTTTGAAAGTATTTTATTCAAATTCTCCTTTATTTTCAAAATATGTTTTGCAGTGATGGCGATGTCGGACGCCTGCCCCTCGGTGCCCCCGAGTGGCTGGTGAATCATTACCTCAGCATTGGGAAGTATGAAACGCTTACCCTTTGCGCCCGCAGAGAGAAGCACTGCACCCATTGATGCTGCCATTCCAACACAAATAGTAGAAACATCTGGCTTCACGTGTTGCATGGTGTCGTAGAGCGCCATTCCTGCAGTCACGGAGCCACCGGGGGAGTTGATGTATAAAGAAATATCTTTTTTTGGATCTTCAGATTCAAGAAAAAGAAGCTGAGCGATGGTGATGTTTGCCGTGTCATCATCAATAGCGCCCGAAAGGAAAATGATGCGCTCCTTGAGTAGGCGCGAGTAAATATCATACGCACGTTCGCCTTGTGGCGACTTTTCAATAACAGTTGGGATTAAGTAGGACATGTGGGTATCGTACCACAATTCTAAATTGTTGCAAATTTTGACTTGACAAAAGCCTAAATACTTGCTATATTTGTTTCAGTAGTCCTTTGAGGATTGAGGGGCAAAATTTAACCGTTTTATCAACTTTGGGAGAAGCACGATGAACAATTCACGTTTTTCAACATTTAGTACAATTACCCCTGGTGTTAATCATAGGCTGGCAAAAGACAGAAAAGAATGCCTCAGAAATATGGTGTTGACTGCTTTGAGTCAGGCCGCCACTTCCATTAAGGATGTTGGACATTATGAAAGGACGTACAGCAAGGAGACGGGGGCTGAGTTAGTCATAGCGTCTAATCGTAATCTTGGCTTTGGAAATGGCGCAAAACTTAGAAACACATATGCTCGTATTTCAGAGCTTGGCTATGAGCTATTTCCGCAAAGTCGTCGCGGACTACAAATGTTCTTACAATGTAGCAGTCTCTCAGATAAAGGTGGATTCGAAGTTGCTTTAATAGAGGAGGTGAATGTTGTCTTGAACGAATATAAACGAATTCAAGAGTATTACAAAAGGAGTGATTTAAGGAAGAATCTTCCCAATAATTATCATTATGACGGTGAATGGAGCGCAGATACAAATTTCGTTTTTTTTCGTCGCACTATTTAATTTTTGCATTCATTTTCAATACCTCGGTCTGCTTCACGGCAGGCCGAGTTTTTGTTTTCTGCGCTGACCTGATAGACTATTTTGATGTAGTGACAATGTATTGACAAGGAAGATTGCGGGTGTATACTGTATTTATGACCACAACACTACAATTTAGGGTGGACAAGAAGATGAAAAGTGATGCGAGTAAAATCTTTAAGTCTATGGGTTTGGATATGTCGACAGGAATGAAGCTTTTTCTTGCACAAGTAGTAAATACAAAGTCCATTCCTTTTCCGGTAATGAGTGCCGACTATTGGCCTGAGGAAAAGAAACGAGAGTTGGTACGTATTGCAGAAAAAACCCTTAGGGATTATAAAAGTGGAAAGATTAAAGCGTATGACGATGTTGAACAGATGCACCGTGAAATTCTTGGTAAATAAATATGTACCACGTTATTTCATCGAATCAATACAGAAAGTCACTTAAGCGTGTTGAGCAGCACAAGGATTTCCATATTAAAAAGCTTGATGAAGTAGTTTTGTTGCTTAAGAAAAGCGAAAAAATCCCTGCTCAATATAAAGATCATGAGTTGAAAGGTGAATTCGTTGGAATACGAGAATGTCATGTTCAAAATGATATTTTACTTCTGTATCGCAAAGAAAAAGACGTGTTAGTATTGCTTTTGGTAAACATTGGCACACACGCCTCTTTGTTTGAATAATTTTAACAACATGAATCCCGTTAGAAGTCATATGGTTCAGGGGTGGCGTTTAGGGGGAATTTATGATAAATGTATTTAGGCTGACAATTTATTAGTTAACTACGGAAATTTTTAATAATTTCCTACTTCTAACGGGATGAAACTACATAGATTTTTTGTGGACGATAAGGATTTTCCGAAGAAAGAGCTTCCGCCTGAGGGCGCTGAGTTTAATCTAGTGGACAAGGGTCTCCTTAATCAATGGCGGAATGTGCTTCGCATGGAGGCGTGCGACAAGGCTGTTCTTTTTGATGGGAAAGGGGATGAGGCCTTGTGTGAATTTGTTTCACTGTCTAAAAGTCTCGCAACACTTAAAGTTTTGGAAAAGAAACACATTCCTTCATCACTTCGTGAAGTTACTTTGTATCTAGCACTTATTAAAAAGGATAATTTTGAAATGGTGTTGGAAAAAGCAACCGAGCTTGGTGCCTCGCGCATTGTGCCCGTGCAAGCAGACCGAAGTGAAAAGAAGGGAGTGAACTATGAACGCGCGCAAAAGATAGTGCGTGAAGCATCAGAACAGTCTGGGCGCACAACGGTGCCAGAGATTTTAGAAATTATAAAAACGGAAGATATCCCCCACAAAAACTTTATCGTGTTTGACCCACGTGGAGAAACATCCGCGCGAGAGTATTTCACGAAGCACACAGTCTCACCCGTTTCGCTGTTCATCGGCCCCGAAGGAGGTTTCACAGATGAGGAAATAGCGTTTTTACACTCACACAAAATCCCCATTGTTACCACCGGCCCCCAAATCCTCCGCGCCGAAACAGCAGCAATCGTCGCACTCACCTTGGCACTTGTGAAATAGTCGCACGTTTTGTATTAAAAACAATTGGGCGTATACTTGGAGGACGTAAAACACATGATAAGTCTCAACGAAATACGAAACCGCGCCCTCGTTTTTGCCCACGAATGGGAGCGAGAATGCAACGAAGACGCAGAAGCAAAAAGTTTTTGGGACGGATTTTTTGAGGTTTTTGGCGTTCCTCGTCGCAGGGTCGCAGCATTTGAATATAATGTTAAAAAGCAGGATGGCGCGCAGGGGTTTATCGACGTTCTCTGGAAAGGGGTGATGCTTGCGGAACACAAGTCGCGAGGCAAAGACCTCGACAAAGCATATGCTCAAGCAAAGGACTATATCCCGGGATTAAAAAACGCAGAGCTACCACGCTATATTGTTGTTTCCGATTTTGAAAAAATACGAGTATATGACTTGGAAGAAAATAAGCACGAAGAATTTTTGCTTAAAGATTTACATAAAAACATAGAACTTTTTGGGTTCATTTCTGGGTATACTGTTCGTCATTATGAAAAAGAAGAAGAGGCAAGCATCAAGGCGGCAAAATTGATGGCGGATTTTCACAACGAGATTGCAAAGACGGGATACAGCGGGCATGACCTTGATGTTTTTCTCGCACGTATATTGTTCTGCCTCTTTGCCGAGGACACTGGAATATTTCAGCAAGGGCAGTTTCGCACCTATATAGAAGACCGCACAAATATAGACGGTAGTGATTTAGGCATTCACTTGCTCCAAATTTTTGAAGTCCTCAACACTCCACGAGAAAAGCGACAAACAAATCTCGATGAGCAGTTAAACGCATTCCCACACATCAACGGCGGAGTTTTTGCGGAACGTATCGCTCCAGTATCTTTGGATGCAGGAGCGCGCCTAAAGCTCGTGAAGTGTTGCAGTTTTGGTTGGTCAGAAATATCAGCATCTATTTTCGGCTCCCTGTTCCAAGGGGTAATGAACGAAGATAGTCGACGTCAGCTCGGAGCCCACTATACTTCTGAAAAAAATATTTTAAAAGTCATTCAACCACTTTTTCTTGATGAGTTGTATGTTGAATTTGATCAAGCGAAGTATGATCCAAAAAAACTTGATGCATTTCATCAAAAGCTTGCAAAGCTCACATTCCTCGACCCAGCGTGCGGCTGCGGCAACTTCCTTGTGGTTACGTATCGCGAACTTCGCAGGCTTGAGCTCGAAATCCTTGATATAAAAAATAAAACAGGACAGATGAGAATGTTTGGCACCGAAGACCTCTCGCTCCTCAATGTTAATCAGTTTTATGGAATAGAAATAGAGGAGTCGCCAGCGCTGATTGCGCGCACGGCAATGTATCTTGTAGATCATCAGATGAACAACGAGCTCTCGGCAAAATTTGGCATTCCATACCTGCGCTTACCGCTTCGTGAACCAGCGACAATTGTAAATGATAACGCGCTTACTAGAAAATGGGAAGAAGTTGTACCCAAGCACAAACTCTCGTACATCCTCGGTAATCCGCCTTTTGTGGGCGCTCGAATAATGAGCAAAGGGCAAAAAGAGGTGTTCTTGAGTATTTTTGATAATGCAAAAGGTGCAGGCAATTTGGATTTTGTAACTGCATGGTATGAAAAGGCATCACGATATATGGTTGGTACCAATATCAAAACCGCGTTCGTTTCTACTAACTCAATCTGCCAAGGTGAGCAAGTGGGAATTTTGTGGAAGAGATTAAAAGAAAAATATGGCATTGTAATTCACTTCGCACATCAGACATTCAAATGGAATAATGATGCGCCTGGAGTTGCAGCTGTGTATTGTGTCATTGTGGGTTTTGCGACAGTGGAGACTTCTAAAAAATATCTCTATGAATACGAGACAATAAAAAGCGAGCCAAAGGAAAAAGAAGTTAAAAAGATCAACTCGTATCTTTCAGAAGGAAATGATATTTTTTTGGAAAGTCGCAGAAAGCCCATTTGTAATGTCCCAGAAATGAATTTTGGAAGTATGCCGAATGACGGAGGTAATCTTATTTTTACAAAAGAAGAGTACCTCGAGTTCGTTAATTCTGAACCACAAAGTGCAGAGTATTTTAGAGAGTATATTGGATCTGAGGAACTAATTAACAGCAGAAAACGATATTGCTTGTGGCTTGTTGGTGTTGAGCCTTCAAAATTAAGAATGATGCCGATGGTTTTAGAAAGAATTGAGAAGACTAAAAATCACCGCTTAGAAAGTTCGCGTGAAGCAACTCAAAAATTAGCAAGTACACCTGCCATTTTTGCAGAGAGGAGACAACCAGAGGAAAATTTTTTATTTTTCCCACTCATTTCTTCTGAAAGCAGGGATGTAATCCCCATTGGATTTATGCACAAAAATGTCGTTATCAACAACAAAGGAGCATCAGTTGTTTCAGATAATTTATTATATATTTTTGGAATACTTAGTTCCTTGATGCACATGACATGGGTTAATAGAGTGTGTGGAAGATTAAAAAGTGACTACAATTATTCAATCAACATTGTTTATAACAACTTCCCCTGGCCAGAAAATATTTTAGATGAACAAAAGAAAAAAGTAGAGGAGTCCGCACAAGGTGTGCTTGATGCTCGTGCGCAATTTCCACATAGCTCACTTGCTGATCTATACGATCCCAACACCATGCCACCCGAGCTCGTCAAAGCCCACACCGACCTCGACCGCGCCGTCGACGCCTGCTACAACAAAAAATTCCCCACCAAAGAATCCCGCATTGAATTTTTATTTGAGCTATATAAGAAGTACACGAGTAAATAGATATGGAGAATTATTTAGAAATTCTCATTGGCTATTTAATGAATCTTGAATTGTGGAGCGCATTTTTTGGGTTGGTTGGAACAATGATATTGTTTTTCTTCGGGCTACCTCCTCGGGTTAATCCTGAGGGGGACAGTTGTCTTCTTTTAGAACAAACTGACGAAACTGAAAAAAGAAAGTACGAAAGATATAAAAAACTTAGTTATTTTGGGCTACTACTTATTGCTTTTAGTTTTTTAATTCAAATAATTCTAATTATATAAATAACAAAATCCACTTTCGTGGGTTTTGTTATGAGCGAGGTGTGCCTTTCTAGCACCGCAGGTGATTGGCCATAAAATCGTTCCTCCTTCTCCGTTGGCTCTCAATAGTCCGTCACATTTTGCTCAATTTACCTCTTTGGTCTACTGTGTATGGCAAGGGTTTGAACAGTAATAACAGCCATTAGATTGCCGATAATACCTCTTTGCTTCATTTACTGCTTGTGAGCAATAAAGAAAGTCTCCAAGGTATAACCGATTCTCGAGGTTCGGTAATCGCGAACAGTTTGCTGTGTGCACTTCATGGTCGCCGTTTGTTTGCTGGTTTTTGTTTACGTAATACTTCATAAATTCTACGAATTTTCTAGTAATTTAGGTGCTGGCTCGACTACGCCAGCACATTCATTATACCACCCTTTGTGTGAATTCTTGACCAAAATTGCTTGCTTTCTGTGCATAAAACAGTGTATAATCTGTGTATGACTAATAAATATGCACAATTCATAAAGAGTCTTCGGGTAGGGCGAGGGCTTTCGCAGGAACAGGTCGCCACAGCGATAGGTGTTTCTCGCTCAACATATACAGCGATAGAGGCAGGGAAACAACCGCTTGATGTGGATGAAGTAAAGAAGCTCGCAAGTTTTTTTAGTATCGGAGTGGATACTCTACTCTCTGGCACCATCCCCGACATTGAAAAGTACAAACACATGATCCTTTCTTTTCTACGCATGAGTCTAACGCAAAAAGATGACGGCAAAGTAACTAAAACAAAACTTGCGAAGTTGCTTTATCTTGCAGATTTCGCGTGGTTCTATGAACATCTTGAAAGTATGAGTGGCATGCAGTATCGGAAGATTTCATATGGTCCCGTACCAGATACCTTTTTTCGCGCACTCGACGAGCTTGAGGAGTCTGGCAAAATTGTGATAGACCGCAAAAATACTGATGGCAAAGGCATGCTTCTCGTGAGCGAATCAGATAGCAATAAAAATGAAAAGATACGAACACTTTCTGTAGAGGAGATGTCGCTTATGAAAAAAATTGCAACAAAGTGGAAGGATAAAAACACGAATGAAATTGTAAACTTTACCCACAATCAACTTCCATATTTTTTGTGTCGCGACAATGAACTTATCCCATACGAACTCATTACACAGGAAGACCCTGAGGTGGTGTATTAGTCGTTCAAAATTATGCAAGGAAATTTTTCAGTAATGATTGAAGATTTCGCCGAACGGCATTTCATCAAAAGTTTTCAAAAGAAGTACCAAGGGAAATGGGACATTACCCGACTTGCGATTGTTGCTGAGCTTGAGCGTGTTGATAATCTACTTCTGACTGATCGTGCCGAAACTATTAGTGATGTAGAAGGTGTACAAATTATAAAAACGAAATTTAGGATAGCAGGAACAAAAGAATCCGCAAAGAGTTCGGGCAATAGATGTATTGTTGCGTTAAACAAGGAGAAACAATCCGTCTCAGTTTTATTGGTATACACAAAAACTGATTTAAGTAGCAAAAACGAAACAGCAGAGTGGAAAGCGATTATTAAAGAGGAGTATCAAATCATTTGTAGCTAAGAAAAAACCGGCATTATGCCGGTCTTTTCTGAGATTATTTTTGAGCTTCCAAAAACTGGAAGACTTTTTCATTGGTGAGCATCATGGAGAGGTGGAGGCGGACACGTGCGGGATCGGTGTCGGGGTATTTTTCGAGGAAAAATTTGGATTCGCGCTCGATGTCGTCTGCAAGTGGCTCAATTTTTTCTAAAAGAGAAATTTCGTTGAGGGCTATTTGCACTTTCGCGCGCTTCTCTGCGTCGGAAGTCCATTCTTTGCGCATTTCCTCAATAGTTTTCTTTGTGGTCGCGAGGTAGTCTTCAAACTTCATCCCCATTTGTTCCACATCGTGTTTGAACTGACCGATCATTCTCTCAAGCTCACCGTCTATTAATACTTGTGGAAGCTTTGTGGTGATACCGTCTGCAACCTTTTCCATAATCTGCATACGTTTCTTTTCGCGAGCGCGAGTTGTTTTTTCATGGGCGATTGACTCACGGATTTTTGTGCGGAACTCTGCCACATCTTTAAATGGTCCAAACTTCTGTGCAAGTTCGTCGGTTATTTCTGGGAGAACTTCTTTTCCCTCGGGATCTTTGGTTGCAAATTGTTTGCTGAGCTCCTTTTCTGCTTGCGCCACTTCCTCGTCGGTAACATCAGTTTTTTCTGTAATAGTCATCACTTCCTTTGCAATTTTTTTATAATCAGGAAGTTTTATTTCAGGCATCACTTGAAAGGTGAGTGTGAACTCAAAAGGGTTACCCATAGCGAGCTTTTTTATCTGTACATTTGGCATTGCAATCGCATTCACCTTGTGGCGATTTAAAATCTCGCTGTAGGCGCGGTCCATGGCGAGGTTTGCCATTTCTTCGAGGATGAGTGCCTCACCAAATTTTTGAACAATCATTGACTCCGGCACGTGCCCCTTGCGAAAACCCGGAAGTGTTACTTCCTCACCAATTTTCTTGAGTGCAATAGGGCGTTCTTTCTCAAATGTGTCAGAGGGAACCTCACAAAGAATCTCTACTTCGCTTTCAGAAATGTTTTTTAGGGTGGTTTTGATATTTATCATGAGCCCCAATATATACTTTTGAAGACAGTTCTGCAAGCCCCTACACCTATCCCCGTATCGCTTTTGTTCTTCTAAACAACCACCACTGAATGGAAAATATAAAAAGGATTAATGTCGCCTCGTAACCGAATATTCTAAAAGCTAAACAATGCGGGAATAGGTGTAGGGGCAGGAAAGTTTACAAAAAATAAAGGACCGACCTTAAGTATTCAAGAAGGTCGGTCCTTTATTTTTTGAGAGAGAAAAGGATTGTTAGATTGTTACGTCGCTTAGGCCTGCGTCGATACCGGAGAAGTCGGTTGCGTCAAGGTCTTTTTGGATATCAGCGATGTCTGTCGATGACCCTTGAGTAGAAAGTGCGTTTGCTACTTGGTCATTTTGGAGTTCAGATTCGGTGACGGCGCCATTGTCCATTCCGGCAGGAACCTGCTTTAGGAAGTAGTATGCGCCGAATGCAAGAACGAGTACGATAACAATAATGCTTATTGTTGCACCCGTTGATTTTTTTTCTGTAGGCATTTGTGTGCCCATGTTCATGTTGGTGTCCATAATAGTTAATGAATTATACGAATAAAAGCGGTATTCAACCCTTATATTAGCTCCTCGGCTCGGAAATGAAAAGATTACTTTTCGCTTCGCTCGTCCTACGTCGCTAATAAGATTACTGAGTTACCGTAGCACTAGTAGTAGCGCCCACTTGTGCTGTCGTTGTTGCAGGACGATCTTTTTTAAGTCCTGGCTTTAGTGAAGAAATTGCAAGAACAACATGGCGGTGTGCTTCTTTTATCAAGTCGGTAGTATCTTTCACTGCGTCGCGCACATCCTTGAGTACATCTTTTGGTGTGGTGCTTGATGCGGTTCCAGAGCCTGAGCTTGCGAGGGCTGTTTCAATAGAAAGCTTGAGGGACGCAGATTTGGTGCGCGCTTCATCGAGCTTTACTTTAGCTTCTGCGAGATGAGATAGGGAAACGGTCGTTGAGCCTGCTGGTTGCTGGCTGAGTCTTTCAGAAACACGGTCAGAAAGTTTTTGAACGCGCTCAATTGCCGCTTCCAAACGCTTGTCAATCATCTCCAGTTTCTTGCGTGCTTGTTCAAGACGCTTTTTGTGCTGTTCATCTTTCATGTTTTCACGCGCCATGGTGCTTGATGCGCGAAGTGCTTTTGCGCGCGCTTCCATTTCGTGTCGTGCGTCTTTCATGTCGCCCTTCATTTCTCCATGCATAACTTTGATGGCTGCAGTGGTTGAGGCGCGCATGTCCTTGCGCATCTCTGTGGTAGACGCGCGAAGCACTCTTGCCTTCATTTCCATTTGCTCACGTGTTTCTGCGCGAAGTTTTGGCACTGTCGGAGGTAGCCCGAGGGTTCCCGTTGATGACTCACTCGTGCTCGTGTTTGTCGTTACGGATGCATCAGCGCTTCCTGTTCCGTCTGTCTCTGCGCTCGCCATCCCAACTCCGCCGAAGGCGATAAGTAAAGCAAGGGCGATAATGTTTTTTCTCATATATTTTATTTGTTTATTTAAAACTATTAATTTTGTAGTCCCAACGACCCCTCTTCTCACACATACAGGTAGTATATAAGGAAAGAGTGTGGGCTACAAGGGAGAGAGGGGATAGAGAAAGGGGACAGTAGGAACATTTGGGACAGAAGGAATATGGATGGCAAGAACACATAAAAACAAGGAAACGCACAGTCGCGTAGCGACTGTGCGTTTCCTTCTCATGTGGGTTCCCGTTCCCACCGTCCCGAGTGTGTATTTTAGTTCCCCCCGCTACTTCCCAAATTCTTTTTTATAGAGCTCAATACTCTTTAAAACCCCTGCATGGGCAGCATCCTTCCCTTCAAACCCAGACACTTCCACCACTTTATTTTGAATTGTTTTGTAGGTGGTGAAAAAATGCTCAATTTCTTTGAGTGTATGCTTGTTGATGTCTTTTAAATCCTGCACTTCCGCCCAGCGTGGATCGCCGACAGGCACTGCAATCACTTTGTCGTCGCCCTCACCGCCATCAATCATGTGCATAATAGCAACTGGACGAGCACTTACCAAAATCCCCGGAGCAAGTGGATAGGTAGTGAGAAGCACTACGTCGAGTGCATCGCCGTCATCCCACAGTGTTTGTGGCACAAAGCCGTAGTCAAAAGGGTAATCCTGCGCGCTATGCATTGCGCGGTCAAGCGCAATGAGCCCCGTCTTTTTATCGATTTCGTATTTATTTTTGGAGCCTTTTGGAATTTCAACAATGACGTTGATTTCCTTAGGAGCATTGTCGCCGAGTGAAATATCATGCCAGAGATTTGTAGACATAGGTTTTAGGTGTTAGGTTATTAGCTAATAGGATTATTCGGATACTGCGGGAGTTTCTGTTGTTTCAGAGGTGGCTTCAGCTACAGCAGCCTTTAGGTCTAGGGTCTCAGTTGCCTCTTCTGTTTTTACTCCGCCTTCAGGTGTTGCTTCGGCTACTACTTCACTTGCAAGACCAACGATGTCGAGCTTCCAGCCGGTGAGCTTTGCGGCGAGGCGAACATTTTGTCCACCGCGACCGATTGCGAGTGACTGCTGGTCTGCCGAAACCGTTACCGTGGCTTGGTGTTTTTCTTCATCAAGAACTACAGACTGTACTTGTGCAGGAGAAAGAGAGTCTTCGATAAACTTTTTTGAATCCTCCGACCACATAATGAGGTCAATTTTCTCACCACCGAGCTCACTCATGACGGTAGAAACACGCACACCACGCTGACCCACACAGGAGCCGATGGGGTCGATGTGTTCGTCTGAGGAAGACACAGCAACCTTTGCACGTGAGCCTGCTTCACGAGCAACTGCTTTGATTTGCACGGTGCCTGCGGCAACCTCGGGAGCCTCTTGCGCAAAAAGTTTCTCAATCATTTTTGGATGCGCACGAGAAAGACGTACGTCAATGCCACGAGGTGTCTCCTCTACTTTATATAAGAATGCGCTAATGCGCTCGCCTTGCTTGTAGCGCTCGCTTGGGATCTGGTCCTCGTATGCAAGGAGACCCGTTGTTTTGCCGAGGTCAACAAAAATGTTTCCGCGCTCCATTCTCTGCACGGTGCCTTGCACAATGTCGCCAGTCTTTGTGCCGTATTCACCAATGATAGAAACTTTTTCTGCTTCGCGAATACGCTGAATGATCACCTGCTTTGCGGTTTGCGCAGCGATGCGACCGTAGTCGTCGTGCGCCTCAAGAGGGAAAATAACTTCGTCGCCCGAAACGGCGTCGCGCTTGATACGGCGCGCATCTGCGAGAAGAATGTCGTGCTCAGGGCTGAAACGGCGGAGGGAGATTTCCTCACCTTCGGGAACATCAGCGTTGAGCGCTTTTTCTTTTGCTTCCGCCTCCTCGTCACTGTCGTCCGGCATACGTACGGCATTTTCATCAACTACAATTTTCACTTGAATGAATTCTGCTTTGCCAGAGTTTATATCAAAAACCCCACGGACAATTTGCCCCTTCTTTCCAAAATCTTTTTTGTAGGCAGCAGCAAGAGCCTGCTCAATAGCCTCAATGATTTTTGCGCGCGGAATCCCTCTCTCTACTTCAAGCTGTTCAAGCGCGGAACCCAGTGTTTTTAAGTCTAACATGGTGATTTTTCAGTTAATTATTAACAAAAAAGTCCGCTTTCGGGACGGACATTAACTCAAGTAGTGTATCAAATTGTAGAAAGTTGTCAAATTTTGTACAATGTTGTCAATGAAGCGTCTCGCCCTCACTCTTTTTTTCTTTTTCGCCGTCCCTCTTCTTACATCTGCGGGGACCATTGATACAACAAACAAGTATGCGCGGTTTTTGGATGACAATTCTTTGGTGAATTTTGGTAGTACGAATGGTGGCGTGGTGGTGAATAGCGGAAACATAACTGGTTACGCATGGAGTACAAATTTTGGCTGGATCAATTTGGCACCCACAAATGGCGGTGTGACAAACAACGGAAGTGGCGTCCTTACCGGGTATGCATGGGGGCAAAACACAGGCTGGATAAATTTTAAGCCCACAAATGGCGGGGTGACCATCGATGCATCGGGAAACTTTAATGGCTATGCGTGGAGTGAAACAAAAGGCTGGCTTGTTTTTAGCTGCGCGACAGATAGCACGTGTGGCACGCTCTCACACAAAGTACAAACAAACTGGTTACCTCCACAGTGTAGCAATGTTATTGATGATGACAGTGATGGGAAAGTAGATTATCCCACAGATCCTGGGTGTACAGGGACAGGTGACAATAATGAAACGGATCCTGTGGGAGGGGGACCAGTGGTTGTGCCACCTACACCAACGTCAGAACCGACCCCAGAACCAACACCTCCTCCAACGCCGATACCCGAACCTACACCCGTACCAGAACCTGCGCCCACCCCAACTCCAACTCCTACATTAGAACCAACCCCTACTCCAATCCCAATTCCTTCTCCCGATGGAGGGCAAAATGGAGGGCAAAATAATAGTGGGTCATCTGGTGGGGGTGGCGGAGGAGGAGGTACTTTTTCGTCAGTGGTTAACACTGTTTCAGAACAAGTCGGTAATATTATCACGAGCATAGGCACCGCATTTTCAAATGCAAAAGAATCAGTAAACAGAAGTACGGTACAGGCGCGTAAGTCAGTTGATAATGTTCGGCAAGGGGCAAAAATAGTTTTAGATACACCTCAGGGGGCGATTACAAGTAATACGGTAACTACTGCTGGTGTAGTGATGGGAGGAACCACGTCTCTCTTTTCGCTTCTGTTTGCGCAGGCATTTTCATTTTCTGAGTTGCTCCTACTTCCCGCACAGCTGTGGGGACTCCTGCTCACCGTGTTTGGGCTCAAACGTCGTCATCGCCCATGGGGCGCTGTGTATGACAGTGTGACAAAACAACCACTTGATCCTGCGTATGTTGAACTGCAAACCCTTGAGGGGAAAGAAGTTGCGACGGCATTTACTGACCTTGATGGACGGTATGGGTTTTTTGCGCCCCCGGGGATCTATCGCATTGTAGTAAATAAAACAAATTATAAATTTCCGTCAACGGTGCTTGCGGGGAAAACAGCGGATGAGTTTTACGGAAATCTATATTTTGGGGAACCTCTTATACTAACTGAAGGTGGGGCATTTCTTGCGCGTGATATTCCCATGGACCCCGAAGGGTTTGACTGGAACGAATATGCAAAACGCACACAGCACCTTATGGGGTTTTATTCGCGTAATATTATTTTTATTGAGCGACTATCGCGCATCCTATTTATAGTTGGTTTTATTGTAACTCTTTTTATTATTTTTATTGATCCTCAGCCGTATAATTTTGCAATTTGGGGACTGTATGTTTTTGTTTGGGTTCTCCGCAAGGTAGGAACTGGGGACAGACCGCATGGGGTAGTCATTGAAAAAGAGACGGGGCTCCCTCTTGCTTTTGGCGTCGTGAAAGTTTCCCATCCGGATAGTAAGGTTGAGGTGCGAAAAAGTATTACCGATGCACTCGGCAGATACTATATGTTGGTGGCAAAGGGAACATACAATGTGGGCGTGATGAGAAAAGGACAGGATGGCTCCTACGCACAGGCAGATTTCTCGCAAGAAGTTGAGGCACCGAGAGGAATTATTCAGAAGAAGTTTGAGGTTTAATTTGTGTGTCAGAAAGCGAAAATCAATAGATGGGGAGGTGCGCGTAGCGAACCTCCCCATCTATTGATTTTTGCTCGTCATACGCACCGAAGATAGTGTATAATATGAATGAGGTATTATGCGAATAATCTACCCGCGCAGATTTGCATTATTTAAAAAAACATACTACGTGTTTGTTTTTTCCTTGTTTGCTTTTTCGAGTACAGTATTCGCGGCACCATTATACGCACCGGGTGAAACACTTGATCCAACATGTTCTCCAACAACAACTGACTGTACTGTTTCGGTCTCAAATCTCGGAGCCTCAGCTTCGGCTGGATATTTTACAGCAACCAGCAGCACTGCAACCTCTACTTTTGCAGGTGGGTTCGCCACAGAAACGAGTGGACTTGTGTACGATTATTTTACAAACAACGTGGGGATTGGAACGACTATTCCTAGCTACAAACTCGACGTTTCAGGCTTCATCAACACTGACCAATACTCCGGCTACAAGCAGGCAGGAAATACTATTTTATATGCATCATCCACCAGCTTCTCAACGCTCGTGGGAAATGGCGCAGGAGCGGCGCTCCTTTTTGATGGCATACAGAATACTGCGATCGGGTATCAGGCGCTTAATGTGGCGACATCGTCGGATAATAATACCGCGGTTGGAGTTCAGGCTCTTCGTTCCAATACTACAGGATTTTCCAACACTGCAACTGGTCGTGGTGCCTTAACCCTTAATACTACAGGAACAGATAACACCGCACATGGCGACCAATCCCTTTCTCTAAATACTACGGGATCCTACAATACCGCGAACGGTTCTGGTGCCCTTGTTTTTGCCACTACGGGCTCTAATAATACCGCAATTGGGTATGGCACTCTCTCTGCTTTAACCAACACCGGCTCTAACAATACTGCAAATGGCTCTCAATCTCTTGCTTCAAATACCACCGGCTCCAACAATACTGCTTTTGGCTATCAGTCCCTCTACTCAAATACCACTGTCAGTAACCAAACTGCTGTGGGGTACCAGTCCCTTTACTCTAATACTACGGGCTCTGAAAATACTACAAATGGCTATCAATCGCTTTTTTCTAATACGACAGGCGCGTCATCTACTTCAATGGGGTATCAATCTCTTTTCTCCAACACAACTGGATATAGAAACACAGCAAATGGATTTAAGGCACTATACGCTAATACCACTGGTTATCAAAACACCGCAAATGGGAATGAATCACTTCGTTCAAATACAACAGGATTTAGCAATTCTGCTACTGGATATCAAGCAGGCTATTCAAATACAACGGGCTTTTTTAATCTTGGTAATGGTTATCAATCACTTTACTCTAACACATCGGGAGATGGGAATGTGGCAATAGGTTATCAAACTCTCTACACAGCAACATCTACCGACTACAATACAGCAGTAGGATATATAGCGCTCACCGCAAACACGAGTGGTATTCAGAATAGCGCGATAGGGGCGCAGGCTCTTTCGGGAAATACAACAGGCTCTTACAATACCGCAAATGGCTATTTTGCACTCCGTGCTAATACCACTGGTCTTTTCAATACAGCAAACGGAAATAGGGCTCTTACTTTGAATACTACGGGGGCTTCTAATACCTCAAGCGGTTATCAGTCGCTTGCTAACAATACTACCGGCTCTTTAAACACAGCAAACGGAGTGGTATCTCTAGCTGCTAATACCACGGGCGAGAACAATACCGCAGAGGGAAGTTATTCACTCAACCAGAACACCACCGGCTCTTCCAACACCGCAAATGGATACGGTGCCCTACAGTTCAACACCACCGGCGCCTCTTCTACTGCTATCGGGTATCAAGCAGGAGTAGGAGACGGCACCACTCTAGACCAGCAGTCGGTGATTGATACATTTATGACATTTTTTGGTTTTCAAGCCTCACGTGATGCATCTGTCGCATCCACAACAGCACTCACCAACGGCACCGCCATCGGGAAAAACGCCCGCGTCGGTGCATCAAACACGATCGTCCTCGGTGGCACTGGAGCGGACGCCGTGAATGTGGGAATTGGTACGACAAGTCCGATGTCGATGCTTGCGGTTGCAGGGACGATCACTTCAAATATCATAAATGCCACTTCTACCACCGCCACTTCCACGTTTGCGGGAGGATTCGCAGTGGAAACAAACGGATTCGTGTATGATTACTCATCAAACAATGTTGGAATAGGGACGACTATCCCCGGCTACAAGCTCGACGTTTCAGGCTTCATCAACACTGACCAATACTCCGGCTACAAGCAAGCAGGAAATACTATTTTATATGCATCATCCACCAGCTTCTCAACGCTCGTGGGAAATGGCGCTGGAGCAGCACTCCTTTTTGATGGCATACAGAATACTGCGATAGGGTACCAGGCGCTTAATGTGGCGACATCGTCGGATAGCAATACGGCTCTTGGATATCGCTCGCTTTTTGCAAACACTACTGCTGGCAATAACACAGGTGTGGGAATGAATGCACTCCTAACTAATACTACAGGAGGAAACAACACGGCGATTGGTAGGTCTGCAATGTCCTCTAATACAACAGGAGGGAGTAACACGGCTAGCGGCGTGGACTCGCTTTTTTCTAATATTTCAGGAGGAAGCAATACAGTGAACGGATTTCGTACATTCTATTCAAACACCACGGGGCAAGGAGGAACTGCTCTTGGTTATCAGGCAGGATATGGAGATGGGACAACTCAGGATCAGCGGTCCGTCATCGACACGTTTGCAACGTTTCTTGGTTACCAAGCCTCACGTTCTGAAACGGTTGCAAGCACCTCTGTTCTTACCAACATTACCGCCATCGGGAAAAATGCCCGCGTCGGTGCATCAAACACGATCGTCCTCGGTGGCACTGGAGCGGACGCCGTGAATGTGGGAATTGGTACCACCACCCCCTACGCGAAACTCTCCGTCGTGGGCGAAGTTGTGGGGGCATTCTTCACCGCAACTACCACTTCAAACAACACCTTCCCGAGTCTAGTTTCTACGAATGCAACGACAACGAGCGCAACCTCAACAAATTCCTTCTCCACCACTGCATCCTCAACCAACCTTTTCACTTCAAACTTCTCACTCGGTACATTGACTGGCCCACTCCAAGCAATTAGTGGTCTCGTTTCTGCAAGCTCCACGCTCTCCCAGTTCTACGGTGGTACCGGTTTCTCCACCTATACCGCAGGTGATCTCCTCTATTCTGGCTCTGCAAACGTATTAAACAAACTCAGCATTGGTACCGGTGGATACGTCCTCGGTGTTTCAAACGGCTTGCCTGCATGGGTGGCGACGACTACTCTTGCCACAATCTCCGGCACCCTCACAGTCGCAAAGGGAGGCACGGGTCAAACATCCTTCGGACAAGGGTGGCTCCATTCTGATGGAACGACGCTCACTTCCTCAACAAGTCCCACGGTCAACTACCTTACGGCAACAAGCACCACCGCCACCTCGACCTTTGCTGGAGGATTCGCAGTGGAAACAAACGGATTCGTGTATGATTACTCATCAAACAATGTTGGAATAGGGACGACTATCCCCGGCTACAAACTCGACGTTTCAGGCTTCATCAACACTGACCAATACTCCGGCTACAAGCAGGCAGGAAATACTATTTTGTATGCTTCATCGACAAACTTTTCAACACTAGCGGGGATAGGTGCTGGAGCAGCGCTTCTTTCAGACGGCTCACAGAATACTGCGATAGGATATCAGGCGCTTAATGTCGCTACTTCTTCTGACTTCAACACGGCAATAGGATGGAGAGCGCTTTTTTCAAATACTACAGGCTTTTTCAATGTAGCAATTGGATACTCAGCTCTTAATCTAAATACAATAGGTTATTCTAATACTGCAATTGGGGAATCGGCATTGTTTTCAAATTCAAGTGGGATTCAAAACACTGCAATCGGAGACTCAGCCCTAGCAAGCAATACTACGGGCACTTCATCTGTGGCAATCGGATATCAATCAGGAAACGCAAACACAGTTGGCTACCAGAACACTTTTATTGGATATAGCTCTGGATACACTGATGGCACCGTGACTACTCCAAACAACCTCGTCAATGCAGCCGCGATCGGTTATTTGGCGCAAGCTACCGCTTCAAATACGCTCATTTTGGGTGGGACAGGAGCGTTTGCAGTGAATGTGGGAATTGGCACCACCACCCCAGAGCAACGATTGCATGTCTCACAAACCGCAACCGGAGTAGTTGCACGCTTTACCAACGGCACAGGCTACTGCGACATCAATCCCACAACGACGGCACTTGTGTGTACATCTGATGCTACTTTGAAAAAGGATGTGGAAACAATAGAAAGCGCGCTCGACTCTATCGTGGCGCTTCGCGGAGTTACCTTTAGGTGGAACAGCGAAGAGGCAACATCGTCGCCACATATCGGATTTATTGCGCAAGAAGTGGAAAAGGTTTTACCTGAACTTGTGGCAACGGATGCTTTTAGTGGTAAAAAATCAGTAAATTATATTGGTTTTGTTCCTGTACTTATTGAAGCGGTGAAGGAGCTTGCAAACAGAGTGGCAAATCTTGAAGCACAAATCTCGCAGTCCGTTTCCTCTGGGATTGCAAATATAAAAGATTTTGTAGTTGAAACGTTGACTGCAAAAAAAGTTATAACCGAGAGTATTGAAATGAAAGATAGTGTGACGGGCGAGATATATTGTTTAAAGATTGCAAATGGGGAATGGGAAAAAGTAAAAGGCGCGTGTGCGAGCGCACCAGTAGAGCCAGAGCCACAAACCGTAATACCCGAGATTGCTCCGACAGAAGTAGTCCCTACAGAAACTCCTACTGCAGAAGCAACTACAACTACGGAAACAACACTCACTGCGGAAGTTCCTACCGTGACAGTAACAGAAGATGTTGTTGTGGAACCGGTGGTGACTGAAGCACAATGAGAGATTGAAAATGTTGGGGGGGTTGCGCGAAGAGCAACCCCCCCCCAACATTTTCTCGTTTCATCTTTTTTGCTATACTAAATAAATAAGAATTTAAGTTAAATACGATTTTCTAAATTCCCCATTCCCCATTCCACCCCTATGACCGTCAACAATAAACAGATCAAGGATTTCATTGCAGACTCGGGGTTGGTGACGCGCACGGACCTTGATGATGTAGAAAAACGTGCCATTGAAAAGAAAATATACATGGGGGATATCCTTGTCTCCGAAGGGAAACTTTCTGAGGATGATCTTCGTCGCACGGAGGCATATATCCTCGGTATCCCCTTTGTAAATCTAAAAGGACAGAAGATCGATTTTGAAGTTCTCTCACTTATCCCAGAGCCGATTGCGCGCAAGCACAATATCGTCGCCTTCAAAAAGAACACGACAGACCTTGAGGTTGCCATGCTCGACACAGACGACATTGGCGCGATTGATTTCGTAAAAAAGAAAGTAGGGCTAAAAATTTTGCCACGCCTTACCGATAAAGATTCAATCAAAGGCGCGCTACTTCAGTATCAGAAATCACTTAAGGCAGAGTTTGGCGATATTATTGAAAAAGAAGCAGGGACGCTTAAGGAGACAAAGGATGGCGAGGAGCCCCAAAGTGAGGAGGACTTGAAAAAGCTTGCAGAGGATCTTCCTGTGGTAAAAATAGTTGACACACTTTTAAACCACGCCATCATTCAGGGTGCATCAGATATACATATTGAACCAATGGATGCACAGGTGGTGATTCGCTATCGCATCGACGGCATCCTGCATGATGCAATGGTGCTTCCAAAAAATGCAGCCGCGGGCATTGTTGCGCGTATCAAAGTTCTCGCAAACTTGAAGCTTGATGAAAAACGCTTGCCCCAAGACGGACGTTTTAAAATAGAATCCGCTGGAGAAAAAGTTGCGTTTCGTGTGTCCACTCTCCCTGTGTACTACGGCGAAAAAACAGTTATGCGTCTTCTCCGTGAGTCGGTATCTGGCTTTACTTTGGAGGGGCTTGGTTTTCATGGCGTCGGGCTTGAGCGTATTTATGAAGCCACAAAGCAACGCGTGGGAATGATCCTCACCACAGGGCCCACAGGTTCTGGAAAGTCTACTACTTTGTATACAATTTTAGATTTGGTAAACTCACCCGATGTGAATATTTCTACTATTGAGGACCCTATTGAATATCAAATGACCAGGGTAAACCAAACACAAGTGAAGTCTGAAATTGGGCTCACGTTTGCGTCAGGGCTTCGCACGCTCATGCGCCAAGACCCAGACATTATTATGGTGGGGGAAATTCGTGACAATGAAACCGCATCGCTTGCGGTCAATGCAGCACTCACGGGTCACCTTGTTTTGTCCACACTCCACACCAATTCCGCCGCGTCCACCATGCCACGCCTTATTGATATGGACATCGAGCCGTTCCTTATTGTTTCCACGGTGAACGTCATCATCTCACAGCGACTCGTTCGTCGTTTATGTGAAGTTCGAGAAAAATACACACTTACTCCAGATGAAATAGAGGTACTCAAAAAATCAGTTAACCTTGATCATGTAATGAAAGTTTTGAAGGAAGAAAAAGTAGTTGCCCCAAATGTAGAATGGAAAGATATTCCATTTTATCGCCCAGTAAAATCCTCAGAAAGTGAAGATGGATACAAAGGTCGCGTTGGTATTCACGAAATTTTGAAAATGTCACCCGCTATTCGCGACCTTATTATTAAAGGAGCAACACCCGCAGAAATTGAAACACAGGGGCGCAAAGAAGGGATGACCACTATGATTGAAGACGGTATTATGAAAGCTGTGCAGGGGGTGACGACTATTGAGGAGGTTCTTCGTGTGGTGTCGGAGTAAATACCGCTCGCTGTTTTCTTTTTATGGTACGGATTTTTTGAAGCTTTAAAAATCCTGAAGTGCTCGTGTCGACACACTCGCAACCCCATAAAAAGTAAATCAGCTCGCTCTGAGGTTGGAATTCAACCGTAGCTTCGAAAATATTATTTAGTAGATAAAACAGAAACATGAAAACAATTTTAGTTGATGGAATAAACTGTTTTGTGTCAAAGGATGGTCATATTTTTAACGAAATGTTTAATTTACTTGAGACTTACCCAAACAAAAAGATAATTTTGACAGGAGCAAATGACGAACAATTTAAAATGTTTGGACTAGATAAAATGCCATACGAGGTGTTTACTTTGAAGCACGACCCAGAAAAGACCAATTCCAAATATTACGAGATGCTATTTGAGCGCCTCAATTTAACAAAAAAAGAAGTTGTTTATTTCGAGCACAGCTTAGATGCAGTAAAAAGTGCTCAGTTAGTAGGAATAAATACTTATTTTTATGATGATACCAAGAAGGACCTAGGGTCTTTGAAAGAGTTTCTTGATGATAGTCTTACTGCGCAATAAAATTATTTACTTGTTGCACACAATGTTAAACAAAGTAGTATAGTGTAAGTATGAGTATAGAAAATAAAACAGAGATTGTGGCGTTTCGCACATATCAGGATACAAAAGACCGCGTGAATAAAATTCTAACAAAAAACGGGCTCGATACGTCTACTGTTTTGAACATGGTCATGCAGAATATTGCACTCAGTGGAAAGTCCCCTGTGTCACTTGACTGCGAAATAAGTCCGAAACTTATAAAAATAATAAAGAGTGTAGAAATAGAGGATAAAAGTAAAAGGAAAAGTTTTGGTTCTTCGAATGAAGCCATCGCGTTTTTGAAAACTATTTAGCTCGCTCTAAGGTCGGGTTCGATAGAGTAATCATAAAAATATGACAAACGCAAAATTAATTAAATTTAAGTTTAAGTCTGGACAAAAACAGGTCTGGTTAGATTGGTCTGAAGAACTAAAACGACGTCAAGATGAGGTTCTTGCTACTCTTAAAGATGAAGGAGTTGTTTCTGAAGCTTGCTTCATTTCTGAAGACGGTCAATATGTTTATTGTTTTATGGAAGCTGAAGATTTTGAAAAAGTGAATAAAACAGTTTCTAGAAGCTCTCATCCGATTGATAGGGGACATAAGGAAGCTCGAGAAAGTAGTTTGGATTTTGTGTCTAAACTAGAGTGTATTTTCCATTTTGATAATCGAGGTTAATTTTTGATAGACAATATTGTATTGCACCCCACGCGCTTTTGCGAGATAATAGAAACATAAGCGATGCCAAAATTTAAATACAAAATTAGAGAGCAGTCGGGGGAAGAGTCGGAAGGGGAAACAGGTGGTAGGTGGTAGTTGGTAGGTTGTAGGTGTTAGACTTTGAATTACGAAACAGCAATATCCCAGCATCGTCTTTGCGAGCAAAGCGAAGCAATCCAGGATTATGCTCGATAAACTCTGGATTGCCACGTTGGATTACCAACTCGCAAAGACGGAAAACCAGAGTTTCGTAATTCAAAGT
>JAUSES010000025.1 GCA_030649835.1 bacterium | reverse complement strand
AGAGGCGATAAGCCCCGTTGATCTTGGTATTACTCTCGCCGCAATTGCGATTGACCTCTACCGATTAAACAACGCGCTTTCATCCGGACAGGGAATTAAAGAAGCAAGCGCGAGTCTCTCACTCTCCGCAACGGGGCTTATTCCTGGGATACCTGCGGTGGGGGCGATAAAGGCAATTGGCAGAGCTGAAACAGGATTCGTGAAAGCGGTCACAAGTCTCACTTCAAATCAGATAGGAAAACAGGGGGAACAAAAGTTGGGAGAAATTGTGGGAGATGGAATTGTCCATAAATTCTACAATACTTCACTGGGGAAAAGATTTATAGATCGACAAACTGAAACGGGACTTCATGAAGCAAAAAATGGCTATATAACTGCCTCACAGAGAGTACTGCTTCAGGGGCAGAAAGATGCAGAAATAGTGGCGAATAGTCCGGATTCGATCCAAGCGACATGGCACCTATTCAAAGGCGGTTCTGAGAACGCGGTAAACGCATTAAGAGGTTTGGGTATCAAGGTTATTGATTACACGAAATAATAATCAATCGCCATGGACAAGAAAAAGAAAATTACGAAAGAGGATATAAAAAGTTTTCAGCGATATTTAATAGATTCCCCGCTGTGTATTGGTGAATTAATAGAAAGCCTAGGGGAAGAAGGTAAAAAACTTGATTTTACACCGGAAAGTCTAAAATTTATTGATACTTTATTGAAGGAGAAAATAAAAAAAGTTGACCCTATTCGTCGTTGGGAAGAATTGGACAAACCCGGACCAGAACTTACGCAGGAGGAAAAGTGGCTTATCGTTCGGTTAGCTTACTATCTCGCTGAGGTTTTGATTCAAAACCTTGGCGCAGAGTGGGATATAGAAAAAAGGTCTAGTCACGCACAGTTCAAACGAGCCGTCTTGAGAATCAAGAACATGTTAAATGGTGTAGATACACAGCGAGCAATTTTTGCTACTGGACGAAACCCAAATGCAAAAAGTTTATACGACTGGTACTCTCGGAATTTTATTGAAAAAAAACCTAAATGAAAAAACTCCTCGCTATCATCTCCACCCTCCTCATTCTCTCCCTCCTCACCCCCTCGCTTTCCCTCGCCCAAGAAAGTGATTTAAACAACGCGCTTTCATCCGGACAGGGAATTAAAGAAGCAAGCGCAAGTCTTTCGCTATCGGCAACGGGGCTTATACCGGGCATACCGGCGTTTGGGGCGATTAATTCAATACGGAGAATGGATGTGGTGGGGGATGGAGTGAAAGCGGCAATCCAGGGAGGGCGGAGGGTTCAAGCGGAGCTCGGGTTTCCGAATGTTAAAGCTGGGAGCATGGGTGGTGAAACGGCAAGTAAACGATTTCCAGATTCTGTAAGAAATAAAGCCGCGGAAGAAACCGGTGGGGCCTGTGTATTTTGTGGGTCACGGACATCTTCAGAAAGAGGGCCGCTTCAACAGAATGCAGATCATTCTATCCCGAAAGCACGAGGAGGGAATGCGTCGCTGGAAAATGCTCAAAATACTTGCCGCACGTGTAATATTGAAAAAAGCGACGCAACATCGGGAGAGTTCATCCAGAAAATTATGAGAACAATTTGGGGAAATTAGTATGGGTCAGACCTATAAAATTTATTTTGATCTTTCTGGAACAGGATGGCATACAAATACAGAGAGTTTAAATGCAGAAAAAATAACAGACTATACTTATAGATTACTCAACACACCGTTTTATGCCTACGAGTACAATTTTGGAGATATTATCGAAGTGATTTGTAGTAAAGAGGGATTATTATTTGCTACAAAAATGATCAAAAGAAGTGGTCATTCAACTTTTCGTGTTTTTTTTTCTGAAAAAGATGAAATAAAAAATATGTTGGTGCACCTTAAACCATTATTAGGCACAGGATGTAATTACGAACATGCTACCCATTCATTGTTTGCTATTGATGTCCCACCAGAAACAGATTTGGAAAAGGTTATAAAAATTCTCAAAGATGGTGAAGCTACGGGTGTGTGGCAATATGAAGAAGGGTATCTTCACAAAAAAAATGCCTAAAAAACTCCTCTCCACCTTTCTAATTCTCTCCCTTCTCACCCCATCTCTTTCTCTTGCCCAAGAAAGTGATCTTAACAGTGGTAAGAATATTATCCCCATCTACTTCTTCCTCACCACCGACAATCCACCCCATATTGTCGCCCTCACTCCAATCACCGACGACATCTTCGCCTATGCCACCACTTCGCTTGAAGGTATGGACTATCAAACAGCAGAGCAAGCAGTGCGATATTTTCTCACCACCACCCCCCTCACCTACGACAACAACGGCAACCAGACTGGTAACGGAAGTTCCACCTACGCCTTTGACTATCGCAACAGAATGACCGATAGTACCGTGAACTCTGCGGCAAGCTCATACTCCTACGATTCGAACAATGAACG
>JAUSES010000027.1 GCA_030649835.1 bacterium | reverse complement strand
GTTGGGAGTGACCGCCCCTCGGGTGCTACAGGTGTCTGTGGTACACCCCCCGGTAAAGGAACGTTCTCTTGTGGAGTTGCCGTTACCTGAATTGGTAACATATACACTGAAGATTCTACCTTCTCATTCCCAAGATAGAGTGCCATCCTCTCCGTGTACTGTCCCAATGATGAGGGCGCCTCCAGTAAGAATGAGAAGTATATCACCTCACCGGGCTTCACGTCTTTTTTGAGGGATGCAATAATTGTACCGCTTTCCCATGTTGCAGTATGAAAATAACTCTCGCGTTTTGCACTTGAACGGAGAGTTATTTTTTGGGAGCCTTGTGCTCGCCAAGATGATTTTGAAGTATTTTTAAACCCAACTTCAAACCCTGCTTTTTGTCTCACCCCAAGGACGAGGCTTGGTGCGCTCTGGATGAGTTTAATACCACTTACGGTTGTTGTATCTATTTTGCTGTTCGTTGCGGCCTCTGCTATAGTATCGAAAGAAATCTCTGCCGCGAGTGACCAAAAAACACCTCTTGACGGCGGAACATCCGCATGTCCCTCGAAACGTTCGTTAAGCACCCGAAAAAATAATGAACTTGCTGCCACAAGGCACGCTGCAAGTAGGAACGAACTAAAAAAACCATCAAAAATAGAAAATCGTTCCTGAGTATTTTTGTAACTGCCAGTGAGCATGGAGATGTGCAGTTTTATTTTTATTTTCAAGGTAATTATACCATGTAATTGATGATCTGTCAACGTAAAAGTATCCACAGGCATCTTCTTTTTAAGAAACTGAACACATTTTGTATTCACTATGTCTCTTTCTAAAAACATTGCGCATAATACATTGATTCAGGTTGTTGGGAAGGGCCTTAATACTATTTTAGGTATTATTGCTATCGCATTAATGACCCGCTATCTCGGCCAAGAGGGGTTTGGTGCGTATACGACAGTCACCGCGTTTGTTCAATTCTTTGGAATCCTTATTGACATGGGACTCTCGCTTGTTGCTATTCAAATGATGTCTGAATCGGGTGAGCATCATGAAAAAAACTATAATAATATTTTTACCATTCGTTTCTTTTCAGCGCTTGTCCTCTACTCTCTTGCTCCACTCGTAGCGCTTCTCTTCCCCTATCCTCCACTTATTAAAGCAGGCATTGCACTCTCCGCTGTTTCCTTTTTCATATCATCTCTCCTTCAAATGCTGGCGGTACCCTTTCAGGTACACCTTCGCATGATGCAGCCGATGATCGCTGACATTATCAG
>JAUSES010000026.1 GCA_030649835.1 bacterium | reverse complement strand
TTTTTCAAACTACACAGCGATGCGTTGTGCGCTGACTTGGTGCAAGACACTTTTTTGAAAACATGGAAGTACCTTGTGAAGGGCGGGAAGATTGATCTGATGAAAGCGTTTCTTTATCACGTTCTCAATAATCTAATTATTGATGAATACAGGAAAAACAAACCTGTTTCGCTCGATGCTCTTTTGGAAGACGGTTTTGAAGCGAGCGTCGATGATTCTGAACGACTTTTTAATGTCTTAGATGGAAAAGCCGCAACTTGCTTTATTCGTCATCTTCCTAAGAAATACCAAAAGGTTGTGCACATGCGATATGTGAAGAGTCTGTCAATTTCAGAAATGTCTCTCATCACTGGACAATCAAAAAACACCGTTGCCGTGCAGGCGCATCGAGGGCTTGAAAAACTTAAACTGCTGTATAACTCCGCGTAAACGTTTGTTGTTCTGATAGTTCGATTTGTATTTTAACCAAATCTCAATGAAAACCACCCCGACGGTAGTCGGGGTGGTTTTCATTTTGCAACCACTCGAAAGCTCTCAGGTAAAATATTCGTGGCCACAAATTTCTAGCGGAACCTGGCGGAGCTTTGTAATTCAAGGTGGAAATAAGTACAATTATATTTCTATGCCATTAAATCCGACACGGCCAAAACATTCAGGCGCTGGAGCGGCAACAACTTTAGATGTACTTAAGGCGTTTTGGCGTGGTATGCGCTCGTATAAACTGTCCTTATTTATCATTGTGTCAGGCGTGGTTTTGGCACGCATCGTGGATATCATCGTACCCATTTTTTACAAGCGGTTTTTCGATGTTATCAATGTGTCATCCATGTCGATTAGCGCTAAGGCGCAAGAACTTCTGCATATCATTATTATAATTTTCGTCCTTAACCTTTTTATCTGGATCGGATATCGCTTGGTCAATTTTGCGTCCTCACATTTTCAAGCGATGGTCATGGCTAGGCTGAAACAGCAGGCATTTGATTATATGATTGAGCATTCATATGCTTTTTACACCAACAACTTCACCGGTTCGCTTGTTCAGCGTGTTAATCGGTTTGCTCGCGCTTTTGAAAAACTTTCTGATCGAGTTACTTATGAAGTCTTGTCTTTGGCTATTCAAATTACCGGCATATGCGTTGTGTTGTGGTTTGTTAATCCGCTT
>JAUSES010000012.1 GCA_030649835.1 bacterium | reverse complement strand
AGTCCCGGTGGCGCGGGCTAGTTTCAGGGGCAGACTTGAGGCATAATCGCCGTGTTCCGGTTTCTGGGGGCGCTCCAGATACACCTCGGGCAAGGCTACTGCCGGCAGCTTGCCGGCTTGCTGGGCGCTAGCCGCCGCCTGTATGAGCAACTCTACCAGTCTCTGTTTAAGTCCCGGTATTTCCGTTTGAGCCTCCTGAAAAAAATAGGATGCTATTTGAAATCAGTTCAGAGCTAAATTATAGCACAAAGTGTGTTGAATGGGGAGTTTAGAGGGCGAAGCCCGTGACAATCTGGGTAGAGGGGATTTTACCCCACACGGATTGCTTCGCCTCCCGACAAAGTCGGGATGGTCTCGCAATGACAAATGTAAAATCACTTAGCCTTCGGAGCTTTCAACAGGACTACTCGCCGACTTTTACGGCGTCAATTTATCCCCCTGTATTTCGGATTGCCCATTTCTATACAAGGTTTGCCTGTGCGGGTATTTGAGCACCCTGTGGTGAACTCCACTCACTGGCAATCGCAGCTTGCTCCATTCTCAACCCATTTGCTAGGCTAATTGCAAAACCGGAATTTCTTCACCCCGTTCTCTGCGGTATTCAATGCAAAGTTCAAGCACTTCTTTAATGTTAGCCAGACATTCCTCGTAGGTCGCTCCTTGAGCACGAGCTTCCGGAATCAAAGGACAATTGGCTATGTAGTATCCGTCAGGTGTTTTTCTTAGGGTGATTGTGTATTCCCTGTTTCTCTCCATGTCGACCATATTATAGCACGAAGCTGGTTTTAAAAAAGAGAGGGGGGAGAAAAAGAAAAGAGGGGCGAAAGTAAAATCCACTTAATCCCGCTTACAAACGAGGAAGGTCCGAGAAGGCGATTTGTTTTTTGTTTCTTTCAGAAAAAATTTCTTTGGGGAAACAAACGCTGTTTTTTCGTGCCTGCCCAAGCGTGGCAAAGAGGTGAAAAAACAAATGCCAAACAAATTTTTTTGCTTAAAACAAACGGCAAAGAATTTAAAACAAACGCTAATTCCTTCAAAATAAAGGTAAACAATTCGCGATGGGAGGTTTGAACAGTGAATGACCAACTGACTGCCTGGGCCGATTTCAGCTTGAGATAGGCGCTCATGGGAGCATGGTAGCACAGGTGTTCCACATGGGCAAGAGGATTTTGTCGTAAGTTTCAAGCATCAAGGAGGAGATAAGATTCGACTATTGGATGGGAAAGGTGAGGAGAAAAGATGGATTTAGAAAACGAAATTGCCCTTTGGTAAAGGGGAGTTTGAGAGGGATTTAGCCTCCGCCCTGAGATTCTTCGTCGTCCCGATGGAATCGG
>JAUSES010000021.1 GCA_030649835.1 bacterium | reverse complement strand
CAAACGTCTTCACCGGACTCCAGAGATTTACGAATGCATCCTCATCCCTATTCTCAAACACCGGCACTTCCTACTTTGGCGGTACCGCAACCTCAACATTCAATTCAGCAGGTACGCTTACGCTTGCAGGACTCACGTCATCGGGCCTTGGCGTCAATGCATCTGGCCAAGTGTACGCTGCCGCAACCACCACGTACTCGTCTGGCCTCACGTATACAAACGGGAACGTCACGGCTGATCTCGGTACCGCAATCGACAATACCGAAATCACCAACGGCACCATTGTCGCAGCAGATTTCAACCTCACCGACATTACCTTAGCTGACTTCACCAATGATGCATCATTTGTCACCACCTCTGGTTCAAACGTCTTCACCGGTCTCCAGAGATTTACCAATGCATCGACATCACTCCTCTCGGTTATTGACACCATATATGTGGGAAGCACTGCAACCTCCACGCTCCAAGGGTCTACAACAGGAACCTCCACTCTACAAGGATTCTTGAGTGTCCTCGGCACCAACTCCACATCTACGTTTAGTGGGGGACTCGCTTCTACGTATTTGAATTTGACAGGAAGCACTGCAAGCTCCACTTTTGCTGGAGGACTCGTGGTGAATGGAGGAGGACTTCGTGTTGCGACACTGGATTGTTCGGGGGCGACAAAACTTTTACAAACAGATGCAAGTGGAAACCTAGTTTGTGGAGACGATGATACAAGTGCCGGGGCTGGAATCGCTACAATTGAGGAAAATGATGTTACGGTCGTTTCCTCCGCTACCAACATAGACTTCCTAGGAACAGACTTTGTTGTAGGGGCAGTAGGAGCGGAAGGAAATATTTCAATCGATTACACCAACTCGGGAATCACTCGAAAAAATCAAGTGGAAAGTATTACGAGTCTCTGGAGTTTCCTCAATGCTTCCACCACTCTCTTCTCCAATACGGGCATCGCGTACTTCGGGGGAACTGCAACGTCCACCTTTAACTCTGCGGGAGTGCTCACTCTTGCATCTGCTCTCGGGGTAGGGAGTGGCGGTACTGGGGCTGCAACATTTGGCCAAGGGTGGATTTATTCAGATGGTGGAACAAATGCGCTTGCCGCATCTACGTCTCCGACTGTCAATTATTTGACCGCCACCTCCACCACCGCCACTTCCACGTTTGCCGGAGGATTCGCAGTGGAAACAAACGGTCTTGTCTATGATTACTCATCAAATAATGTGGGAATAGGGACCACCGTCGCTGGCTACAAGCTTGATGTTTCAGGTTTCATCAACACCGACCAATACTCCGGCTACAAGCAAGCACGAAATACTATTTTGTATGCTTCATCGACAAACTTTTCAACACTAGCGGGGATAGGTGCTGGAGCAGCGCTCCTTTCTGATGGATCACAGAATACTGCGATAGGGTATCAGGCACTAAATATCGCGACATCGTCGGACAATAACACAGCGATAGGGTATCAAGCACTTGTAGCAAACATGACAGGATTTGGAAATACTGCAGTTGGCAGGAGCGCACTTGCTGCAAATGTTACAGGGAACAACAATACAGCAATTGGACGAAGCTCCTTGGTTGCAAATACTACAGGTGGGAACAATACCGCAGTGGGACCCTTCTCTTTAAATGCAAATACTACAGGAGGGTTTAATCTTGCTAATGGATATAGCTCTTTGGAGTCAAACATAACCGGCTCGTACAACGTGGCTGAGGGGTATCAAGCCCTTTATAATAATGATGCTGATTTTAATACAGCGAGTGGGTATCGTGCTCTCTACAATAACACAACCGGAACATCTTCTGTCGGACTCGGTTATCAGGCAGGACGAGCGAATACTACCGGGTATCAAAATACGTTTATTGGAATGAACTCTGGGTATACTGATGGAACAACTGCAACTCCAGCCACACTTTATAATGCAACTGCTATTGGCTATAGCGCACAAGTTACTGCTTCGAACACTCTTGTTTTGGGGGGAACTGGCACTTATGCGGTGAATGTGGGAATTGGTACGACAAGTCCGATGTCGATGCTTGCGGTTGCAGGGACAATTACTGCAAATAATATAAATGCAACATCCACCACCGCAACCTCACTCTTTTCGGGAGGGCTCAGTGTAGCAGGAGCTGTCACATTCTCTGGGCTCACAAACTGTAGTGCACTCTCTACTGATGCTTCTGGAACTCTTGTTTGTGGAACAGCAACAGGTGACACAGCGACGTTTACTGACGCCACAGATGATACCGCTGTTTCTTGGACAACCGAGGCCGATTTGTGGGATGGAACTCAACCAAGCATAACAACGAACAATAGCTCAGCAACCATTCTTGTTGCCGTTACTGCACAAGCGCAATCAAACGACATCGCAGATGAGCAGGCATCAATCCATATTGAAGTAGCGACAAGTCCAACTGCAGCATCTTGTACTTCGGGGCAAGTTGGTTCTGACATGTGGGGACCATTTATTACTGCTGCGAGCCAAGAGTACGGAATTAGCGGAACATTTTTGTACAGCCCGGGGGCTGCAGGGACATACAATTTTACCGTATGTAGTGGTACCACCGGTCTTGATGACGGAAACATTTTGAATCTTGAGGTTACTCTCGTAGAACTTGGCGCCGACCTTGCGGAAAATTATTACACAAACGACGACACAATAGCTCCTGGAGATCTTGTTTCCATTGACCCAAGTATTCCAGCAGGAATTAAAAAAACACAGAAGCCTTATGACAGAAAGGCGATAGGTATTGTTTCTACTGTCCCAGGAATTACCCTTGATGACGCGATGGGGCTTGGACACGGACGGGCAGTGCCTGTGGCTCTCGCAGGTCGTGTGCCAGTGAAAGTATCAACAGAAAATGGACGAGTAAAGGCAGGAGATTTGCTCACACCATCCTCGGTCCCTGGAGTAGCAATGAAGGCCACAAAGGCAGGACAGATTGTTGGGCAAGCACTTCAAGACTTCAGCTATCCTGATGGAGAGATAGGACTTGTGGTGGCGTTTATTAAGACTGATTATGCAAATGGCGCAGGGTTGAAGGAGGTCCTTGCCGGTCTTGTCACAGACACCGCATCATCTACCCCTGCTGATTTAGGAAAAATTGCTCTTGAACAGTTTGTTTTGGGAAGAGAACAACTTGCTCAAAGCGTCGACCTTTCTGAAATTTTTACAGACCGCTTGAGTGCCGCACTTGAGATTATTTCGCCACGTGGAATCTTTGATGGACTGGAAGTAAATACAATCAGTAGTGTGTCTAGTGATGAGGTCACCTTTAGCTCAGACACCATCTTCTTTGGACGACCATACTTTACGACAGACACGGCAGGGTTTGCGGTAGTGAAAAAGGGAAGCAGGGAAGTGACCGTGACCTTTGACCGCGAATATTTGGAACAGCCTATTGTGAATGCAAGTATTTCATTAAACGAAACTGCAGATACCGCAACTGACACAACCAAGGCAGAAGCAATTTTTGGAAATGACATTCGGTACCTCATTACAAAAAAGAACGCGAAAGGATTTACCATTTTGCTCAACAAGCCAGCCGTTGATGATACCCAATTCAGCTGGACTGCATTTGCCGTCAAAGGTGCCAAGACATTTGAGTCAGCCTTGTCAGAGCCAACTTCAGTTGTTACGCCTGCGCCGGCAGAACCAATTCCTACCCCAGTAGCTTCTGAGCCCGCGCCAGAACCTGCTCCCACACCAGCTTCTGAAATCCCCCCAACCACAGAACCTACAGCAGAGCCAGCCCCCGTAGTTTCTGACACTGCCCCCGCACCTGAACCAACAACAGCTCCAACTGCCGAACCAACACCAGTAACCCCAGAACCAACACCCGCACCTGAGTCAGCCCCTGTTGTCTCGGAACCCACCCCAGCTCCCGAACCCCCTCCTGTAGTAGTATCCGACCCAACTCCAACACCAGCTCCAGAACCCGCACCCTCCATAGTGGAACCAGCCCCTGCCTCATAGTTTTCCTGTGGAAAAGTGAAATAAAACACTTGCATGCTACATGTGCGATAGTGTACAATTCAAGATATGAATAATAAAAAATATATATTACCTGTGCTCGTGCTTCTCCTTATTGGGGCAACGAGTACTGCAGTGTTTTTTTATCAGAAAGCAGCGGCTCTCAAAAAGGATCCACAGGCAGCAGTCACACAAGAGATTGAAGCGCTTGTCGCAACAGTTGGCAAGCTTATCATTCTTCCTACTGGCGAGACTCCAACCATAGCAACCGTGAGTGATCCAGCGAAGCTAAAAGATCAGCCATTTTTTGCCAAGGCAAAATCGGGAGACAAGGTCCTCATTTATCAAAAAGCAGCAAAGGCGTACCTCTATGATGTAGTAAATAATAAAATTCTTGAAGTAGCGCCACTTTCTCTTGGTGAAAGTCAGAGGTCATCAATAGTAGCACCAGTAGAGACAGCCCCCGAGGAAAAGAAAACAACTCGCTAATTTATCAACTATTATTTAATCAAACATAGATACCATGAACGAAACAAACGAAACTTCAAAGGAGGACAAAGTGATGAAGATAGTTGTTGGACTGTTGGTTATTGCCACTGTTGCTGCGCTCTTTTTTTACAGCCAGACACGCTCACTACAGCAAAACCCAAACAAGGTGAATGAAGAGAAGATTGCTGCGCTCGTAAATAAAGTAGAAAAAATTATTGCGCTTCCAAAAGGCGAATCTCCTGCAATGGCAACTGTTACCGACCTTGCGCCACTCGCGGGCAATCCATTTTTTGCTAGAGCAAAGATTGGTGACGAAGTCCTCCTCTACACCGCGGCAAAAAAAGCATTTCTCTACGACCCAAAAGCGAACATCATTCTTGAAGTGGCGTCACTCAATATTGGGAATAAATAATCACCTGTTTTATTAGCGACGTAGACGAATCAGCAGATTCGCGTCTTGGACGAAGACAAAACAAAAGTATCCTTTTCCATTTCCGAGTTGAGGAGCTAATATAGGTCAATACCCTGCGGTCTCTGCCGCAGGGGCCTATATTTTGAATTACAAAACCCTATTTTTGTCTTTGCGAGTCAGTACTCTGACGAAGCAATTCAGGGAACAGGACTCAAATACTAGATTGCTTCGAGTACTCGCAAAGACAGGGGTATTTTAGGATTTATATTAGGGTGTGAGGGGTTAGAAAAAAGTGCCTATGCACTTTTTTCTTTGTAACTTTGAATTACGAAACTGCAATATCCCAGCATCGTCTTTGCGAGCAAAGCGAAGCAATCCATGATTATGCTCGATAAACTCTGGATTGCCACGTTGGATTACCAACTCGCAAAGACGGAAAACCATAGTTTCGTAATTCAAAGTTTGTAAGGTATCATAGTGTTATGCGACGAAGATTACTTATTTTAGAAAAATATGCCATATTTTTGGCATTATTTTTTTCTGTTTCGATCACAAGCACACAGATAGCCCTTGCCGAAGAATTCACCTCAAGCTCTTTTCGCATTTTAGACCCTGTCATTGCACCGGCAGAATTTTCCACATCTACCAGCTTCCAGCTTTGGAGCACGCTTGGTGAGATGGCGCTCGGCACGAGTACGGGAGCAGCGTTCAACCTCGGTGCAGGGTTTCTTCGTTTTCCTTTTGCATCCACTCCGGCTGTCAGCGCTACCGCAGGTGATGCGCAGGTGGCGCTTTCGTGGACGGCATCACAGGGGTATTTGGGATGGACCGCATCGGGCTATAAAGTGGGACAGGCCACCGTGTCAGGAGGGCCATATACATTTACCGATGTCGGTGCAGTAACATCATCGACAAGAACAGGTCTCACCAATGGCACCCTGTATTATTTTGTGATCACGGTGAAGGACGCTTTTGGTAATTCCATCGCAACATCCACACAAGTTTCAGCGACTCCGGTGGCAGCCACTCCATCGCCATCTTCAGGCGGAGGCGGAGGAGGGGGTGGGGGAATATTTACCTCACCCGCCGTAACCCAAGCCATTTTTTCGGGTCGCGCATACCCTCTTTCAAAAGTGGTCGTGCTAAAGGATGGACAAATCGCAATTACCACCATCGCAGGACCTGATGCGCGGTTTGAGGTTTCCTTAAGCGGGATCACCACGGGGAATTATCTTTTTTCCGTGTACGGAGAAGATGCAAAAGGAATACGGTCAAGCATGTTTACATTTTCACTTTTTGTCACATCAGGATCAAGCTCAAAAGTTAGTGGAATTTTCCTCGCACCAACGATTTCCGTAGACAAGAGTGAAGTAAAACGAGGTGAAAATATTGCTATTTTTGGACAAAGTGCACCAACATCCGAGGTTACGATACAGATTAACTCGGAGCAGGAGTTTTTTGTAAAAACGCCATCCGACAATAGTGGTGTATACCTTTTAAACTTTGATACTTCTCTGCTCGAAATTGGAAATCACCAAACAAAATCAAAGGCAGGGATCGCGGGGGAGGTGAGCTCGTTTAGTAACAGCGTCGCCTTTGCGGTAGGTCTGAAAAATGTGTTAGCACGTTCAAAAAAGGTACTCAAAGGCGATTTGAACGATGATGGACGGGTAAATCTCATAGATTTTTCGATTGCTGCATATTGGTATAAGAGGTCAATATCACCTGTCTTCGCCATAAAGGAGGTAGAGCATTTAAATGGTGACAAGAAAATTAACCTCGTAGACTTCAGTATTATGGCGTACTATTGGACGGGGTAGTAGGGGAAAGAATATAGAAGATAGGATTTAGGATATAGGAGAAAAGACAGAAGACCGGGAAGAATATAGAAGATAGGATTTAGAATTTAGGACATGAACGATAAACAATTAAAATCATTTAAAGATCTAGTAGTATGGCAAAAAGCAGTTGATTTAGCTGTGCTTATATATTCTGCAACTGAAAAATTCCCTAAATCAGAATTATATGGGATCACAAATCAAATGAGACGTTCAGTAATATCTATCAGCTCGAATATTGCGGAAGGTTTTAAGCGCAGTCATCAGAAAGAGAAATTACAATTTTATAATGTTGCGTATGCTTCAACGTCTGAGTTAGAGAGTCAAATAGAGGTTTCTAGAAAATTAGATTTTCTTGATAGTCAAAGTTACCAAAAATTGAGTACACCTATTGTAGAAGTTGGGAAGATGATTGACGGTTTGGTCAAATCTACAACAAATAGGCAATTTTCTAAGTCCTATATTCTAAATCCTATCTTCCTCTTTATCTTCCTAACTTCTACATTCTATATCCTAACCCCTTCCCCCGCCTTTTCTGCAGGTATATTTTTTGAGACCGACAAGCCGTCTTTTTTACAAGGCGACGAATTTTTGGTTAATATTTATCTTGATACAACCAATGAATCAGTGAATGCAATCGAGGGGGAAATAATATTTCCAGTTAACCTACTAGAAATGAAAAACACCAATGATGGTAATACTTCAGTAAGCTTTTGGATTGAAAAACCACATGTTACCAGCCCAGGTGCCGTTGCCTTTTCAGGAATAATTCCGGGTGGCCTTACAAGTGCAAAAAGCCCTTTGTTTTCAATGGTTTTTCGCGCAAAGAATGAAGGAGTTGTGGATATAAAAACAGAAAATATCCATTTTTTAAAAAATGACGGCACAGGAACAGAAGTAAAGGTGAAAAGCCACCCAATCACTTTATTCGTTTCAAAAAATAGTGACGAAAGCAAAACTTCAGACACTATTGTTGGGGCAGACGATCTCGATTCACCCGAAGGATTTAATTTAGAGATTGCAAATTCCCGCGATATGTTTGACGGCAAAAATTTTTTAGTGTTCGTCACACAAGACAAGGGGTCGGGGATTGATCACTACGAAGTGCGAGAGGGGTTCTTTGGTGCATTTATTCCCGCGACGAGCCCGTATGTTTTGCAGAATCAAAAGCTAAGTCAAAAGATATCAGTCAAGGCAATTGATAAAAAAGGAAATGAACGCGTTATCGTTCTCTATCCAGCAAACGTGAAGAGAAATACTCTCTACCTTGTAATTTTTATTCTTTTGGCAATAGTTGTATTATATAGGGGACTTTTGGCTAAAAAATATGAAAAAATCTCTTAATCTTCAATGGCTGCTCCTCCTTTTGGTGTTTTTTCCTGCATCATCACATGCCGCCTCACTTTCACTTTTTCCTTCCTTTGGAGAATATTCAGTGGGGGAGAGGTTACCTATAGGCATCTATGTTCAGAGTACAGATAATGTTTTAAACGCTGTTTCCGGCGTCGTCTCATTCCCAAAAGACAAGCTAGAAGTAGCTTCCGTTTCAAAACAAAAATCCATAATTACTTTTTGGGTACAGGGTCCCTCTTTTTTAAATAATGCGGGAACAATTAGTTTTGAAGGAATTGTTTTTAATCCGGGATATCGTGGGGAAAGAGGAGAAATCGTCACAATAAATTTTAAAGTAAAGAAGGAAGGAGAAGCTACGCTTAAATTTTCTTCAGGCTCAGCACTTGCAAATGATGGATTAGGGACGAATATTCTTAAGGATTTAGGCGTGGCCAAGTTTAGTTTTATTGCTCCACTTTCTCCGATTCCAGAGGTAACAGATGTACCTGAAATAATTAATGAAAACGTACCTACGGATGTCCCTTTAGAAAGCAATATAAATAGTTATGAACAACCTACACAGAAAAAAATAAATTTTGAGGACCTTCTGGGTACGGAACTTTTAAAATTTGTTCTACTGATATTGCTTATTACTCTGCTCATATTGCTTGTTTTGCTAGCTTTGAAAAAGTCCTATAACAAAGCACCAAATATACATAGTATTTTTGAGGCGCTAAAAGTCACAATGAAAAAAGAAATTATTGTGTTTGAGAAGATGCGCTCAATTCCCGAGATCGTTGCAGAAGAAAAAAAAGTGTTAAATACTCTTTCAAAAGAAATAGACAAAACGGAGGAGCTGGTGAAACGGGAAATTGAGGGAATTAATTCTACTCCTAAATAAAACAAAGCCACCTATGATGAGGTGGCTCAATGTTCTATCCCTTCTAGTCCCACTAGTTCAGCTAGGGCGTTTATCTTACGCTGAAAATCTGAAAGTTCTTCCTCAGTAATATGTATACCAGATTGGTGGAGATTTTTTAAAATTTTACTGACCGCTTTTCTCGCCCCTTCTCTGGTCATGTGATGTATTTTCCCAATTTCCACAAATGAGAGCATTCTTCCATTGCCACTTAGTCCATAACGGTCTTTAAAAATTCTCAAGGATTTTTCAGGGTCAGCGTTTTTTCTATTTGTGACGGGAATTGCATTTATAACAGTCTCCATTTGCTGACAAAGAATATTTAACTCCTCCTTTGCCTCAGCAATAATTGCTGGATCCTCGGCTGTAATATCTACAGCATTTTCAATAATGGTATGAGTCCTTCCGTTTTGATCAGTCCGCTCAAGATCAAGGGAAGTACACATGGTATCTTTTACTAAAAGCAGCAGCTGATACATTGCTTCAGCTGAACGTGCTTGGGAGGTATCGCCACTTTTAAACCGATACTTCTTCGCCATCTTTTCCATTTTGAACCTCGCTTTCTTTGTAGGATTAACGAGAAAATACTATCTCCAATTACTCTGCTCCTTTTGATCTATTTTGTCAAATTTTGGTGGTTCTTCGACAATTAGTGTGGTGGATAACTAACAAAGACGGCTCTGTTAAGCTGTAAAAGGGTCAAGACCAACTCAAATCATCGCTAGACACCCCGCAGGTCATACAAGGCTTCCTTCTTATAAGAAATTTGTCAAAAT
>JAUSES010000001.1 GCA_030649835.1 bacterium | reverse complement strand
GGTCGAAATCTCACTTCAGCCTCGTTCTTTTTGAAAAATCTCTTGAAAAACATTTCCAAAATTCCCTTAAGATGCGCCAAATTTATTTTTTCGCCAATCATCAACCCTTCAAGCTGATAAAATTGAAAATCGTGCGTGCTATCGGTGGCTTCGTAACGATAGCATCTGCCCGGCACCACAATTCTAAACGGCGGCTGGTGAGTTTCCATGTATCTAACTTGCATCGGCGAAGTGTGCGTCCGCAACAAAAGCTCCCTGCTGTTCTGCAACCAAAACGTGTCCCACATATCTCTCGCCGGATGGTCTTTAGGAATATTTAAAGCGTCGAAATTATAATATTCTTTTTCAACGTCGTAACCTAAAACTATTTCAAACCCGAGCGACTGAAAAATATCGCCCATTTGTTTTATTACTTTTGACAGCGGGTGCAAATGGCCTTGATTGAATTTTTTGCCAGGGGCGGTGATGTCGATTGTTCGCTCTTTGTTTTCTTCTTTTGTCGTGTCTTTAAATTGTTTGCGCGCGGATATCAATTCTTCTTCAATTTCTTTTTTAATTTTATTAGCCTTGTCTCCTAAAATTTTTCTTTCCTCGTCTTGAAAGTTTTTTAATGTTTTAAAAAATAGCGTTAACTCGCCGGAGCGCCCTAAATATGCTCTCTCTAAATCAACAAGCGCCCCTGCGTTCGGGACCTGTTTTATGGCATTAATAGCCTGTTTTTTGATAGTTTCCAAATTGTCCACAGTAATTTTATTATACCAAAAAACGCATAGCAAAACAAATCGCAGATACAAACGCAGACTTGACAAAAATGGGCACTCGTCCTATATTGAAAACAGATTTTTAGTTGTTTGAAAACTTACTATATATTAACCAAACTGGAGGAAATACCATGTTAGCGAAAGTTTGCATTTCCGGCTTATCCGCTGTAGGTAAGACATTTGTCAGTAAGTCGGTAACAAGGATAATAGATGCTAAGCGGCTTTCCGCCTCAACTATTTTACTCGATTATGGATTAGCCCTTGGTTATGAGTCTTTTTATCCTTCCGATCGGAAACAACACTTTTGGTTTGACCAAAAAGCAATACGTTTCAGCGCGCAACGCCTTGCTGATACCAGACTGGATAGAATGGTTGATCAGCTCCTTTTGAGCTATGCAGAGAAATCTAAACGTGTCGTGTTCGATTCGCTTTCTATTCCAGCGTTATGGCCACAAACGAACCCATGTTTTTCAGTACTTCTTGTCGCTAACCCTGAAATCAGGACAGCGAGAGCATGGGTATCATCTGACAACATCCCACTAGATGAGATTAAGGAAGGATTAGCTGTAAAAGATAAGACTACAAGAAACATACTCCTTAATTCATGGGGATTTGATATCCTGTCGCAAGATTATTTGGACCGATTTGATCTTGTGATAGATAACAGTTCTTTCGATGATATTGCCAACATTCGGCGTTTTGAAAAGCAAAGTAAACAAAAAACACTCGATATTATTTCAACCGCTATTTCGCTCTACAGAATTGCCATTGGTGATAATGAGAAGCAAACAAAAAGAGAGGGAGAACTCCTGAGATATTTTCAAGAGTTGGTATATCACTACCCGGCGGTTATACTTCGAGTTCCCAAACAGTTTATCGGGACAATAAAAAATTTCAATTCAACTAGATGGGAGGTACGCGAACATGTTTGGCTCAAAAATTGCGATTCACACAAAATGGGATAGGGGCAGAGTGGTAATAATGGGCGGATCAACAGGGACGGCGTTTGCGATTCATCATGCATGTATTGGCGCAATGCGTTCCGGAGCAGGTTTAACGGTGGCTATGGTTCCAAAAACGGTAGTACTCGCGCTTGATTACCAGGCAACATACAAGATTGTTTCTTACGACGGTTATCACTCTGTCGTTCCAGAGAGTTTGTGGCACATACTAAAAGCGTCAAACGCTTTAGTCGCAGGCATTGGTATTGAGGAGGATACCAATGTAATTAAAGAATTCTTTAGCCGTATACTGAACGAGTTTCCAAATCCAATGATTATTGATGCAGATCTTTCTTTGAGTATAGGGAATGATCCATCTATACTGATCCACAGGAAAGTACGGAATGTATGCTTATTAGTTTTGAATGTCCGTGAGACAGAAACTGTGTTTGGGACAAAACGGCCCAGTAAAAAGTTAGTGACTCTGTTTTGTAAAGAATTCGACATTTATGTGCTAATAAAAGGAAAGGTTGCATTGCTTTTTTCTTCAGACGGCATAATACATTCCGTCGAGAACAGAGGATTTCCGGAAATCGCCGTGGCTGGCTCGGGTGATCTTCTTAGTGGCATCATCGGTGGATTATTAGCACAACGGCTAGATATTGTTACCTCGGTTTCCACCGCCCTAGAGTTACGGAGTGTTGCGACAAAAATCTATCTGAAGAAAACAGGAGATATTGTCGCACATCCTCATGATGTGGCTCAGTGTTTGCCGTATGCATGGCAACAGATCAAAAGGAGAACAAAATGAAGTTATTAGTTCAGTTTCCATTCATTGATATTGTTGTGGAAATTTTCGGTGAAGACAACTTTGTCGGAGAAACAAGGAAGTTTTTTGGGCAATTTATCAAAACGACCCATGGCGACAATAGCGACAGTCCGTGGATCGTTGAATCACAGCTCTTAAAAAAATTTAGTGAGCCACGAGAGAAAAAGACGAGGGATACTCCTATCTATCGAAACAAAATCGCCAACGTGTCAGAGAATCGAAAAGGAATCAGATTATGGTTTGATGCAACACAATTACGGATACACGGAAAACACATCACCGTGTCTTCGGTCGATGAGAGTGAGCTGAAACTCCAAACGTTTGCGATGGTTCGTGCCATAATGGAGTATGAATATCTTACGCATGGTTTCGGATTATTCCATTGCGCAGCGATAGAAGTGTACAATAAAGGGTGGCTGATTTGCGGACGCAAGGGCACAGGAAAGACAACTATATTGCTTCGTCTCGTAACCCACGGCGCAACTTATGTGGCTAACGACAGGGCATTTATCGGACTCCGTTCAGGAAGTCTTGTTGTTGTTCCGCGTCCTTCGCGTATACGTATTGGTATGGGCACTGCTTTACAACACAAACAACTCCGTTCACTTGTTTCTCAAGAGTACAAGAAAATGACAAATAAGGAGCTCTATAATCCTAACCTGCCAAAAATTACATTTGCCTATTTGCCGGATGCTATCGGCTGTACCGCAAAGAATTCTACTTTTATCGCAGGGGTTTTATTTCCGAATCTTCAGGAAACAGGAATGACAACTAAAACAAGTGTTGCTGATGGCACAGCGCGTCTTCGGTGGAGTGCTTTACGGTCTTTCCCTGGTTTGCAATTGGCACAAAGTATTTTTGGAAAATTGCCGGATAACCACAGAGAGATATTGCAATCGTCTTGTGTCCGGCAGTTACAGTTCCATCTTATTCATGATTCAAAACATAAAAGTTTATTGAAACTTCTGAGAAGGGAGATATAGCAAAAGGCACCCATGCTGGGTGCCTTTTTTCATTATACAACATCTAGAATTTATATATTGCTGTTTAATCACCAAGCCGAGGATTGTTGGTAATTGTTTTGCGCTGGTTATATTCTTCTAGAGTGTCGAGTACCCATGGTTTGCGAAGTTTGTTTTTCATTGCGCGTATTTGGTCAAGTGTGAACCATCGTGCATCGAGAAGTTCCCCTCCTGGTACGGTGATATTGCCATTCTTTACAGTTACTGCAAAAAAATGTTTTACAGTCTCTTTTGGGTATTCGTGCTTCACCCCTATGTATTGCGTATCAGCGCAAACAAGTCCTGTCTCTTCCATTGCTTCGCGAATCGCCGCTTCGCGAAACGACTCTCCTTCGTCTACTTTTCCACCAGGAAAACTCCATGTGCCGTACACGACTGCAGGCCGTGCTTGCTGTACAAGCAGGAATTCCCCATCTCGTTCAATGATGCAATTTACAGAAACATTTACTTGGATAGTATTTTTCTTTATCATGGTGCTGTTATGATAAACTATTTATGCGTTTTGGTCACGCGTCATTATATCTTCTGCGACTTCTACTTTAATTCCCTTAAAATACAGGAAGGAATGATATTTAAAAGTGAAAAATTTATGCGAGAAATCTTATTAGCCTTGTCTCCTAAAATTTTTCTTTCCTCACCCTGAAAGTTTTTCAATGTTTTAAAAAACAATGTCAGTTCGCCGGCGCGCCCCAAATATGCTCTCTCTAAATCAACAAGCGCCCCTGCGTTCGGGGCCTGTTTTATGGCATTAGCAGCCTGTTTTCTGATAGTTTCCAAGTTGTCCACAATAGTTTTATTATACCAAAAAACGCATATCAAAACAAATCGCAGATACAAACGCAGACTTGACTTTTTATTCTAAATATGATATCTATATAGATAGTGAAATAGAGTGTTTTTTGACATTTTAATAAAATTTTTTTTGAGGAGGAAAACCGTGAATTATTTACAAAAGGCTTTGCTGTGGGCACTGGTAGCCACGGCTTTTTTACTCGGCGTTTTTATTGCCGAAGTTACCCGTGTAGAGGCGACTACCACCGACGGGTACTGTCGTATCGGGGCAGACCCGGTAAATCCCGGCCTATTGCTAGAGGGAGAGAAAATTTATAAGCTCCCCCAAGACCTACGGGCTAAAATCGGGAGCAAAAGCGGGAAAATTTCCGACTGTGTCTTGAAAGCCGGTGAAGAACTAGTAATTTCTGAAACTTCAACCGGTATCTGGAGGGTTGTCCGCATCTACAGTTGTGGCAACCCTGTGCTAAGCGAAATGTACGCGGAAATTTCGCAAGCGCCAACACCGATGCCACACACCAATTTGCGACCGCTCCAAGCACCGCAACAGCAGGCACCCCCACAACAATCGGCGCCCACCACGCTTTCGCAAACAACAAACGTAATGGTGCAAGCGCCGTCCACACCGACTGGACCGCCAATAAATGTGTCGCATTACGAAAACGGCAACGGCGGCTCGTATAACCCAAACTCGGCGTACGACAATTAT
>JAUSES010000073.1 GCA_030649835.1 bacterium | reverse complement strand
CCGAGACACCACAACTTGACCTCACTGAGCGGCTGGAATCTGTGGATATGTTCGTCTCGTCTTTAGGTGCGACGGTACGCTATGGTGGTGTTACCGCCTCCTACAGCAAAGCCTTTGACCGTATCAATATGCCGAAACCCCACCGTTTTATCGAAACAGAAACAAGCTCCGCAACCGAGTCATTTTACTCAGTACTTCTCCATGAGCATATTCACTGGACGGGAAATACAAAACGCTTGAATCGTGATCTCTCGGGACGGTTTGGTACCAGTGCGTATGCGATAGAAGAGTTGGTAGCCGAACTCGGTGCAGCATTTCTCTGTGCCGATCTTGGCATCAGTGTCACGCCAAGAATGGATCATGCCGCGTATCTTCGCAGTTGGCTTGTTGTGCTCAGGCAAGAGAAGTCAGCGATCATTACTGCTTCCAGTGCTGCGATGACTGCAACCCGCTATCTCAGTGAGCTTGCATCAAAAAATATCGTAGGAAGAAAAGCGATGTCCTAGCACTCCTTTTCAACCCGGCCAAATGGCCGGGTTTTTATATCTCTCCCCAGCGTGCCCACCTGTCACATTCTCCCGTCGTTTTTAAAAGTCTCACATGGTTAATTATGAGTGTCGGGCTGTTCTTTATGAATCTTTACGAAAGGGAACCGACATGACCATGCAGAAACATTCAAATCAAGATTTACTCGCACTCCTCTTGGGGAAGCGTAAAGCGCGGGAACTGTACAAAACACCGCTCAGCACTCTTCTCTTTATTGAATCAGGAAGTGAGGACTATGTACCTGAGCTTGCCATAGCAAGGGAGTTAGTACGGCGTTCCCTGGAAGAGAATTTGTTTCAGGGGAATGCGCTCACGTCTCCCCACTTAGTACGCGACTATCTCAAAGTAATTTTGAATGGCCGCGAGCACGAAGTGTTTGTCGCACTTTTCCTGGATTCACAACATCGCCTTATTGCAACCGAGGAGCTCTTCCGTGGTACGCTCACGCAAACATCAGTGTACCCAAGGGAGGTGGTAAAGCGATCTCTCGCAGTCAATGCTGCCGCTGTTATCTTTGCTCACAACCATCCTTCGGGAGTGGCGGAGCCAAGCAAGGCAGACGAGGTGCTCACGCATGCGCTGAAACAGGCGCTTGCGCTTGTGGATGTAAAAGTCCTGGATCACTTTGTGGTGGCTGGCGTGGAGGTGGTGAGTCTGGCAGAGAGAGGGGTAATTTGATGAGTGTGAAACCCCCGCTGGATGCGGGGGTTTTGTCATTGTTTTTTATATGGCAATATGCTTTACTAAACTTGGGGGTAAGTAATTATTTTATAATACGCATTAAATTAAGGTAATTCAGTACGGTGAATTCATTTTTTATCAAATCAACTACTAGAATATTTATGACAAGCACTCAACACACAATAGCAGTTACCGCACTTGTAGAACACGAGGGGAGATTTCTTTTTATCCAGCGTCCTGCGACAGCAGGAGAATATAGTGGACAGTGGGTATTCCCCGGGGGGAAGGTGGATGCGAACGAAGATGTAATCCAAGCATTGTTAAGGGAACTTGGAGAAGAAGTCGGACTTGTTCATCTCACGAACCTTCATTTCCTGTCGGCATATAAATTTACTCGGAAAGACGGGTCGTCAACGCAGGGTTTGGTTTTTCTCGCGAGAACCGACACACCTGAAACCGTTATAGATGAGACTAGTGCAAGCAAGCATGAGTGGATACTGCCTGAAGAGGTTGTTGATTATGTAGAAACCCAACGCACCATTTATGGTATGGAAGTGCACGTAAGAAATGCACTTATTGCAATTAGAGGATTTTTTATACCGCCGACAGCTGTATCGGTTACCAATTATCAAGAAGCAAAATGCAATATGACCAAGCAATATTTGATGGATATTGCTTATGGTGACTTTGATGTGCGAAATTTGTCGGACGAGTCCTGGATTTTTCCAAACAAGGGCAAATACGCTAAATGAACGACTTTCGATCAATCCGATTAGATAACTTCTCTGCAAGCATTGCCGCCTGCGAGGAAGGATCAAATCTTACCCCTACAAGCGAAGAAGAGACTTTTGAGTCTTTTGCGCGAGAACGTCTGCGGAGTATATATCGCCACCTGAATACTCCCGATGGCTCACCGCATTTTAATGCCATCCTTGAACAAATGTTGGGTGCCTTCCCTTCTGTGATAGATGACCTGCTGCGCTCCGAAGGACTAGAGGTGGTGCGCACGAAAGTATCGGAGAAAATATCGAGAGATGGTTGGTTGGCAATAGCGGATGAAATAGGCTTGCCGCCAGAACACCCAGCAAACTATGACTGGCGTTTTACACCCGAGACTACCCGTAATATCGCCGATTATGTCAGCAAGCACTTGGAGAATTCGCCAGATAAAACTATATGTTGTTTGGGAAGCCCAACGATTGCCATTGAACTTGTTCAACGTGGCTGGCAAGGAAAAATCGTTTTACTAGATATAAACACTCCGCTAGTGGAAATGATCGACAGCTATGCGCGTAATCAAAAGGCAGACTTCTCAAGCCAAACATACGACGTGCAAGACATCCTGCCAGACCACTTGGAAAATATTGCCGACGTGGTCATTATGGATCCGCCATGGTATTTGGACTATTACCGCGCTTTTCTTGCTCGTGCGACCACGATACTAAGCAAGAAAGGAGGGCAAATCTTATGCCCCATTTTTCCAGAACTCTCTCGCCACGGAGCAAGAAAAGACATACTCGCACTACAAAAAGAATTGGTGGTCATGGGATGCCAAGAAAACGAACTCGCAATGATCGCGCGCTTTTTGATGCCCGGATTTGAGGAAAAAATATTGCAGCGGCAGGGCATTGCAACTCCTCCTGTTGATTGGAGAATGGCAGAGATGCGAGCCCTTAAATTTGATGCACATCGAGCTAAAAACCAAGCCACAAAATTTAACTTGGAGCCGCAATGTTGGGCAAGGTATGGCGACCGAAATACTGCGGTCGTTTTTAGAGGGAACCTTGGCGAGTTTATTGGACACCAGCCCTCGCGGCTAGAAAGCTTCTTGAGTATCAGCCGCCATGATCGTAGAGATCGCGATATTCTTTGGTGGGACAGCAACCATCAGTGCTTGGTCGTAACTAATAAAACCTGACATTAACGGGAGGGGTATGGGAAACAATGAAATCAAAACAGTTATTCTTAGGTTTCGTGATAACTTTAACCCTGACCATCCCGCTATCGAGGCACACAGTCAAATACTGCACAATGAGAGAACTGTCTGGTGGGGCTGGTTCAAGAGGCCAGAAGAAGAAATCCCCCTCGAACTTCTACGCACGATCTCTGGCAAAGCGCCCATAGTAATCGGCTTATATGATCGCAATGAAAACCGTGGTTATAGTGCCAAATGTATGGAAATTAGAATTGGTAGCGTTAATGCCGAAGCCATTTCGTCACCGAATCAAAATTTAACCCCAACTTACTATGCCAAAGCGGAATTATCCGCATGGTTCAAGTTGTCAGAAATCAATCTGGTAGAGACCAGGGACTTTGAAGAACAATTTGGTGGCGTTGCTAATTGTGACGCCACTATCGTAGCTGTAAAGAACATTTGCCTTACCGATAAGCTCGATCAAACAACGGTGTGCCGTCCAACGCCAGAAATCGGAACGTACATAGACAAAGAACCAATTACAACTAACGGTGAGTGGATACTTCATATATCAGATACACACTACGGCAAGGATCATGGTTTTGGCACAGAACAATTCTCAACGACATTAGCGGAATACATCGAAACAAGGCTGGAATTTAAAAAAATCGGTGTTCTTGTAATTTCAGGAGACATTGTATCGCGCGGTGGCGGAAAAGACGGGGTAGATTTTAATGTTGCCAAAACCGCGATTGAGCAGCTATGTGACAAGCTAAAGATACAGAAATCCCAAGTAGTAATGGTTCCTGGAAATCACGATTTAACTCGTGATGACTATAATTATTATGATAAAGATTTTAGTGATTTGCCTCTAGAGGAATTTCATCGATTTTGTGACGATATATACAAAAGCTACAGCAGGCTACCGAAGAAAGAATATTCTATCAAATGGCTTAACCGTGTACTTGAAAATAAAGAGCTATTTAAAAAAAGTGAAAAATACTTCGAGGGAGACTACTTAACGACCTTAACTTTAACGGAAAAACATAAAATACTAACTAATGCTTCGCAGCGACATCAAAAGGAAAGTTTAAAAGGGTTAAATAGGGCTATTTTAGATAAGCGTTTTCTGAAAATTTCTAGGGAGCGTCGAGATGCTGAAGCTCATTATCGAAAATTTGTGGATACCTTCTATGAAATAAAAACTTCTGAATCAAATTCATTTAGGCAATTTCGATTGGTTAATGGTTGGTTGGTTCGCTTTGCATGTTTAAATTCATACAGACACAATGGAGTGGGCACACCCGAAAATGGGTATTTGGGCGGGCATATTTTTTACAAGGACTACATTGCTCTCTTAAATAAGGATGGGTTAACCCAGGACAAATTATTAGAGAGGGAAGAAATGAATTTTGTTGTAATGCATCATCATATTAAACCGGTGGCTAATTATGCGCTATCCGATAGATACGGATTTATACTAGATGCATTTGACGCAGAAAAATATTTTGCGAAAGCTGGAACACATTTTGTCATGCATGGGCACCAGCATACATGTTTCACTTCCTTATGCGGGATATATGATTTTGAGAAGAAGAAAATATTACCCATGGGTATTCTTGGAGCCGGCACTGCAGGCTCTAAAGATTTGCCAGACGGGGTGGGGAATATTATCCGTCTATACAAGCCATTTTCCAAGGGGTTAGAGTGCGAAATTCACAAATACGTACCAAATAATTTGGAGTTTGATATGCCACCAGAAAAATTTAAATTTCAACCCCAATTCCACTCCAACCCTTCTATTGACTAGGTGATGGGCGCACAAGAATGGAGTATTGAAGAAGAACTTCTGAAGTTAACCAACTCTAGGACAGTCAACGAAGCTATTTCAGTTTTAAATCTTATCCCGGTTGGTCACGACAACATAACGGTGAAAACTTATGGCGACTGGAAGCGTGGCGGTGCTGAGACGTACATTTTTCCCTTTTGCATCGTCAGCTCCTCAGGTTTTTGCCGCGAGCTGATCCTTAAAGCCGTTGTAGCCTATTCCCCGTCGCGTACTTTAGATGATCTTCTAAATGATCGGCTTTCGCGAAGGCATCTGCTAAATGATGCTGGGGTATTTACGCCTACGTTGTTCTTTGCTGGGCAGGGAGTCATCCTTGAACAGTTTGTGCAACATAGCTTGGCAGAGCAACTACAAAAGTCTGAGATAAATAATGACAAACTCATTGATCAAGTATTTTATTATGCGGGGGTGCTGGCTAAATATAAATTTAGCCCCACTGATGCATTTAGTGACTTACGAACAGATGGGCAAAATGTGTTTGCTATAGATTTTGGCGAAGACCTTGGCCCCCCTAGCTTCGCAAACCCAATATCGCCACAATCATTGTATGGATTAGCTCAAGACTGGGTTAAAAAGAACAATTATGGACAAGAGGTCGTTTATAATGCGCGCCCTATGGCGATGTTCCGCCTCGGTTATGATGATAGTACGACCAACTAGATAGAGAGAAAATAGAGAATGACGACCACACTCGACTTGGCATTCCAACAGTTACCTAGCGTGTTAAAAGATAGTAATGCAAGAGGTGATTGGATTGCGCCCCCCCTCTTTAAACACCAACTTCCGCAACCAGTGTGTTCTTTTTCTAAAGCCCGAAGCAACTGCGTTGTCCGATGGAGTGAATGTCCAGGGAATTATAGATATTATTGCGTGTGCACTTGAAGATAGTCATGTTGTGGTGGGAGGCGTAAGAATTCTTAATGGTGCATATCTTAAAAATTACAACATCATGGATGCGCACTATGGTGTTATCAATCAGATTTCTCGTTTAGGTATCGCCGCGTTATCAGATGATGCAAAAAAGAGACTTGCTGAACAAAGCGGTGGTGAGGAACGCCTCGTCTTTGGCGGGCATCAATTTTTAGAGCGTTTTTCTGACTTCTCTCCTTTTGCACTAAATGTTTTATCCGATAGCGTTGGAACAAAGAAACTAGGGGGTGGGACATACTATATTCCGGCACGCGTTGGGGGAGAGCATATGACTCTCTTGAATCCTTTCCATCCACACCAACTTTGCCACTTTACTACCCCTAATAGAGCAATCATTGTGTTGGAATGCTTAACGGATACTTCTTGGAAAGATATCAGGCAAGATTTGATAGGTGCGACAAACCCCTCAGTGGCTTCTGTGGGCTCTATAAGGCAGATTTTGCTTCAGCGTCAGCAAGAACTCGGAATGGCAGAAGTTAGTCAAGGCGTGAACGGTGTACACCTTTCAGCTGGGCCGCTGGAAGGAATGGTTGAGTATCAGCGTTTTTTCAGTGACCATTCGAATGGGAAGGTAATTGCCTACAAAAATACCCTGCTTGGAAGCGAGTTGGGAAAGGTGGGCATTCCTGAAAGTGCTATTGCATCGTTCGCATCAAATTGCATGTTGACGATAAATGGTCGCTCACTTTCATCATTTGATGCAACGGAGGAATTAGATACGGGTGCGGTCGTTAAAATGCTATCTGACTTGCCTATCATTAAGCAACCATGAAGATAAGCGATCCTGATCTCCAAGAGTTTATAGCAATTTACGTAGAAGAATTTGGTGTCCTCATTTGCAGGATGTGAATTTCCCCATGTGTCACATATTTACTTCTACGTATCAAAATCAGCTATCTCGTGTGAATGAAATTTGAAAGATGCCACCATTGCTGAATTCATCTCGCTATGAGGAATTTTTTGGGGGCGCCACTAATTCTTTAAATTGCAACACCCCCTAAGTACCTCCCTCGACTTGGCGAATTCAGGACACTTACATTGGAAAGAGGGAGGGGCTGCTCCTCGGCCAAACCAGACGGCCAATCAAGCCAGGATCAATTATCTTTGGATGACCGCTTTGTAGCGGGCAAGTCGCTAGACGCCGCCAATAGCTATCTAACTTGCCAGTTTCTTTATGATTGCCTTGCAATCCCCTCCCATTTAGAATGGGTAGATAAATATAACTCAGGGCATAATTCCCCGTAGCCTGCATGCAAAATAATATACTTAAGAACAACATTGATGAGGTTGCGCCCCCTCTCTCCAGTCCATTTCTAGGGCGCCCCCCTGCAAACGTCGCCTATTCTACGCGCCAGGGCCGGATGCTATTGGGTAAATCTGACGAGTTGCTCGGAGATGGATCGCTTTCGCGGTTTGAGGGAAAAGTGAATTTGATTTTCACGTCACCTCCGTTTCCGCTGAATCGGAAGAAGCGGTATGGAAACGAGACAGGTGACAGTTACATCCAATGGCTCAGCGCCTTTGGCCCTTTCTTCAAGAAGATGTTGGCCCCGAATGGTTCCATCGTTATCGAAATGGGGAACTCATGGGAACCTGGCGCACCCGTTATGTCAACTCTTGCGCTTCGCGCATTGCTGGAATTTCAGGCGAAGAACGAACTCCATCTATGTCAAGAGTTCATCTGGCAGAATCCAGCCAGGTTACCTTCGCCCGCCCAATGGGTGAATATAGAGCGCATTCGCGTTAAAGATAGCTTTACGAAGTTGTGGTGGATGTCACCCAACCAGAGGCCAAAGGCAAACAATCAGCACGTTCTGCAAGAATACAGCAAAGCGATGAAAGAACTCTTAAAGAAAGGGAGTTACAACTCGGGTAAGCGACCGTCAGAACATAACATCAGCAAAACTGCCTTTTTGCGTGACAACGGCGGAGCCATTCCATCTAATGTGCTTACCTACGCAAACACGCAAAGTGCCGATGCCTACCAGACCTATTGTCGAGAAAACAAGCTTCAACTTCATCCAGCTCGGATGCCTAGCGAATTGGCAAAGTTCTTCATCAAGTTCCTGACGGAGCCAGACGATATCGTTCTTGACCCTTTTGGTGGTAGTAATACGACCGGTGCCGCAGCTGAAGAGCTTGAACGCTTTTGGATCAGTATCGAAGCGTCGGAGGATTACATCAAAGGTTCGCGCGGCCGCTTTGGAGACCGTATAACCCAAGATTCATTTCCTGAAGTTTAGTGTATTACCATTAGAACATAGCACTATTTCTTTTTTAACCGGGAGCAAGCGATATGACGCAAAATTTTGAAGCGGAACTAAGCGTTGGGCCAAAATCAATCGATGCTTACAGCCGACTGAGTTACACGATGTGGTTTGCACTGGCCGAATTTGTTGATAACTCAACGCAATCTCGCCTCAATTACGGCAGCCTGGTAAATGATATTCTTAAAAACGAAGGCCAGCCTTTAACCATCTCAATCGTTCACAACCGGCAAACCAAGGAAATCATCATTGAGGACAACTCGATTGGGATGGATAAGGCTGACCTTGTGGCCGCGCTACGCATTGCCATCCCAACCCCTGACAGCAAAGGACGCTCCAAGTATGGCATGGGTATGAAGACTGCAGCTTGCTGGATTGGAAGCAAATGGACCGTGACCACCTGCCAGTGGGACAGTGGTGAGGAGTGGACAGCAACGGTTGACGTGGATGCAATCGCAAACCATAACGCCAAGGTACCACTCACCACTCGCACAGTCGATAAAGACCAACACTACACACGGATTACTATCAGCGGACTACGCCGCGTGATTCAGAAGCGCTCTGAAGAGACCATCAAGATATATCTTGGGTCAATGTACATGTTCGACCTTCGCCCGGACGACAAAGGTAAAGTCGCATTGAAATTGACCTACAACGGCGAGGAAGTTACCCCACCACAAGAAAGTGATTGGGACACTGATCCGGCAGGCATAGTCATGAAACGTGACTTGTCAGAATTGACAATTGATGGGAAGACCATCAATGGTTGGATTGGCGTACTACGCAAGGGTGGACGCAAGTTCGGTGGCTTCTCTCTCTTCCAGAATGGCCGACAAATTCAAGGCTTTCCCAATGCGTGGAAGCCGAAGTCGATCTTCGGTGGTGTCGACGATGAGGGTGCCAACAACCTAGTCGCGCAGCGATTGACTGGAATTCTGCAGCTTGACGGTTTTGTCGTATCTCACACGAAGGATGCAATCCTCTTTGAAGGCGATGAGGAAGATAAACTTGAACAGTTCCTAGTGCAGGAAACGAGAGCTTACGCTGAATATGCGAAGAGCCGACGCGGGCCTGGCCGAGGGCAGAAATGGTCAAGGGAACAGGTGCGTGACCTCGTTAAGAGCATGCAGGACGAGTTCACCAGCCCTGAGATCAAGGATGCGCTGAACAATGCGGCTCTGCCCCCACCGGAGACTCTGGCCGCCAACAACCAGATACAGCTCAACTCGCTTACCGCTGAGGACGAGATTGGCCGCCTGGAAATCCTCCCCGACCTAAAGGTCATCATGTCTCTGAAGGAAACGAGCGAGTGGGAGCCTCATGTCACATTTGTACCGGGAGCAGAGGCAGGTATTCTCCATGTGATCATCAACGGTCTGCATCCCTACTATCAAACCCTTGAAGCGAAAGACTCGATTAACGAATGCATTCAGCAGTACATCTTCGACGCTGTCGCTGAATTTAAAGCCAGCAAGCTTGTCGCGAGGGTGAACCCGGACAGTGTTCGCCGTTTGAAAAACGACTTGCTTCGCGCACGTGCTACCCAGATCGATAACGCTGATTCCGAAGTGCGGGCACAAGCTGAGGCCAATCTATTTCGTCAGGATGCCAAGCCAGCCGCTGGTTAGTGCTAGGGGATATGATTGCCTAAGTTGATGCCCAGAGGTTGGCAGATAAAGGCTCTCGCGGAGTGGGAGCGAACCAACCATCGCGGCATTGTGAGCGTGGTTACGGGCGGTGGTAAGACAGTCTTCGCCCTGTCATGCATTGATCGAATTCGACCGATTGCAACGCTTATTATCGTGCCTACAGCAGCGTTGTTGGAGCAGTGGTGGGAAGAGGCAGCCAGTTATTTCGATCTTGACCTTGATGAAATCAACATCGTGACCGGTAGCCTCCGGTTCCGCTTAGGCGCCATCAATATCGCCGTGCTCAATACCGCTGCCAAGCTGGCGGAGAAGATACAGGAGCACAAATGCTTCCTAATTGTTGACGAGTGTCACAAGGCCGCCTCTGAGCAGTTTCGCACTGCCTTGCAGATCAACACATTCGCCTCACTTGGCCTATCAGCGACACCAGAGCGGCCCTATGATGAGGGACTCAAAGATGTACTCATTCCCGCGCTCGGCCCGGTTATATTCACCTATGGCTATGCGGATGCTCTGCGTGATGGAGTTATCGTGCCCTTCGAACTTAAGAACGTGGTGTTTGAGTTAGAGGAAGACCGGCAGGCAGAATACGACAAACTCAGCAAATCAATCGCCCGATCAATCAGTCAGCACGGAACCGAGGCCGAAGAGACAATCGCGTTGTTCTTGAAGCGGGCGCGTGTACTCAATCTCAGTCTCAATCGCATTCGATTGGCGCTGAAGTTGGTCGCTGCCAACCGTGGCAAGCGCACATTGATTTTCCACGAAGATATCGAGGCATGTGATCTGATCCATAGCGTTCTCTACGAGAATGGCGTTAGGTGCGGCGTTTATCACTCCAAGTTGCCGCTGCGCGCGAAGGCGGCCATGCTCGGCCAGTACCGTAGAGGCGAAATTGACGTTCTGGTGACATGCCGCGCATTGGACGAAGGTTTCAATGTTCCCGAGACAGAGGTGGGCATCATCGCTGCGAGCACGGCAACGCGGCGGCAACGGATTCAGCGTCTGGGGCGCGTTGTTCGCCCAGCGAAAGGGAAAGCGGGAGCGTCAATTTATACTCTAGTCGCCACTGGCCCAGAAATTGATCGCCTCAAGGAAGAGGAAGAGCACCTAGACGGCGTTGCAACCGTCACGTGGAGTCGAGCATGAAGAAGCTAGTGACCGGTGAGTGTCACGAGGACAACATTTTTCATCTCGTTGATCCAACGCAATTTGTCGAAGGCGACTTTGAGGCCGAAGTAGTCAAAGCGCTCACCTGCCTGCAACCGGGGTACCTTTGCGGCGTATTCGCTGGTGCGTTTGTACTGGAAGGTGATCGACGCGTGGCCGATCTTGCCCTCATTCATAAGAGCCTTTCGCATTGGTTTGTTGTCGAAGTCGAATTGGCGGGGCACTCGTTTGAGCAGCACGTTCTTCCTCAGGTCAGGTGCTTTCGGTATGGCGAACCTGAGTCTTCGTGCGTCACTAGCCTAGTTCGGGGGTTTAAAGAACTGAGGCCGGAAGATGCGGAAGCACTACTTCGGTACGTGCCGCGCTATGTCGCCGTTGTCGGCAATTTACCTGATCCTGCTTGGACATCGGCACTGAGCGCGGTAGATGTGCAACACCTGACAGTGTCCGTATACCGTGATAGAAATGGCCGCTCAGCGCATGAAGTGGAGGGGAAACTTGCTGCCAGGGCCGAAAGCATTGGCTTTGCGCGCTACTCCGCAATTGATAACTGTCTTCGTATTCCAAAAGGCTGTGGGCTCCCGGTTGGGAATATTCAGATCGTCGACCAATTCGGTAACCTAGCCAATTGGACGATTCGAGAAGACGCGGGCGTTCTGTGGATTTGCAAGGAGCGTAGCCCAGCGCTAATTCAGCACGATAGCTATGTACAGATCATCAGAAGCTTTGATGGCCGGATTTCCATTCGACCATCCTATTGAGAATGGATAGAAGTAGGTCGCATTCTGTAGATAGATGGCACGTGGCAGCTATAGCACCTAGCTGATAGTTTGCCACAAAGCGGACACCCACAATCAATTGGGTTTAGACGAGGGCAACCGTCTGCTAAGGCCGAGAAACGGACATCTCCTGTGGTAATCCTCGACCACTTTTGGCTTCTCTCCAAACCAAGACCCAGCTAAAAATGCGTCCAATAAATTGCGGTGAAGTACATTTTTATCCAGCATGCTTTCAGAGTGGACAGATGTCTCCGTTATGATTCCGGGAAAGACGAACAGTTTTTCATTATTTCAAGATATGCCTTTCTTGCAATGGCTGAAATTCGTCCAATATATGGTGGTGACGGGCTCTCGCACAAAGTTCGACATGTGCCCTGTTGCGGTCCACCACGTAAAGAAAAACGACGCCTGCGCGTCGTTTTTTAGTTGTGGAGGGCGCAGTGATGTTTTCTCGACCCACTGAGAGAGAAAACCACGAGCCGGGGTAGCGGATACTTAGTCCCCGCAATTTGCGAAGCAAATAAAGAGACTTAGTAATCCGTGACCACACAAGATCTAGTCGAGCTTTGCTCGTCAATTTAGACCCGGATTACGGGGTCGAGAGTACTTAGTCCGCACAAGATGTACCCATCTGAGTAGACTTAGTAACTCGTGACCGATGATAATCGAACGGCGGAAGCATGGTCACGAGCACTTACGTAGATTGCAAGTACCCAAAGCAATATACGTAGTCACTTGTGGCCCTATACTAAATCGAATGCGGTAGTATTACGGCCTTTTGATTTTTTGTAACCGCTATATCAAGTCCAAACTCACTGGTATAGTGATTACAAAAAAGATGCGCAACTTTTGGTCGCGCATCCTATATGTTTAGGCATTTAAAATGGCTGCCTATATATCAAACTAAACGATTTTGTAGTCACTGGCCCGAATCCCTGCCATTCAACTTGTAACTTGACTCTTTTGAATGGGTTTATTGCAATTCCAATACTGCCCATCGGTTCTGTTCCTGTATAGGTCTCATCTTTTCCTACATAATATCCACTTGAATTATAAATGCGAGCACTTACTGTTGCTTGGTAATCTATTGCTCCAAGTCGGACAAATGGTGATATTATTTTTTCTGGAAAAAATGTTCTCGTGATGGAGTATTGCATCGCCGTTATGTTTGCTCTCCTTTCAATTGTAAAATGAATAGGAAGGTCGTATATAGCACTTACGGCAACTGACGTGCTGTATTCAAGACCCGCAAGATACGCGCCTTCTAGACACCAGTAAACATTAATGCAGTATCCGAGTGCAAATGCTCGATACGTACTTTCATTTTTTACTGAGGATCTAGCCGTGACGTGCTTATTGTCAAGCACTCGTTGTTCCAACTTGGAAAATTTTAGGTTGTTTGCGCGGATACTTCCAAATGAAAGCGCAAAATATGGCTTGCCTGTATCTTCTGCCAACACGCTCATCGGGAATAACAAGAATGCCAATAAAACAAAGAATGTTTTCATAAAGCCCCCATGTCATTAAATTTACTTAAGAACACACTGCTACATTTACTTTTTTAAAAATACCATTTTGGTAAAATTGATGCAAGTACGCTAAAATATAGAAAATAGGGCTAGCAACGTAGTTGCTAGCCCATAGTCTTTTGTCTCGGTTTTAGAAGTTCATCACCGCAGCAATTTTCGGCTGATAGACCGAGGAGTGCTTAGTCACTTCGAATCGAACATTCATGTTTCTGAGGACATTTGCCGATAGTCCAACACCAAGGAGTCCGTCAGTTTTGTCTGTTGTTTTAGATTTGGCCTGATAGGAGCCGTCGTTTGTACAACCGGTGCAGGTTGAGACATATGCCCATCTTTGCTCCCATTGGGTATGCGTCTTGATCATTCCAACCCTTCCAAAAATCTTCACATGTTCATTCAGCGGCAACTCTTTAATAAATGACAGGTGCCACGCAGAAACAATTGACTTTTGAGAATAGGTGATGGTGGTGCTTGCTGGATTATTATACCAATCTATCCATTGATACCCCCCAGTTACTGTTGATGTTGCGCCAGTATCGCCACCAATGTATCCTAGTTCAGCTGCGAAGTTGCGGGGAAGCTTGTAGCCGAGGAAGATATCCTTTGCGAGCCTCTTTGTTCGCACTTCGCGATGACCGCCGTAAATTGGGGCAGACAATATTGACGCCTCCTGAGCTGTAACCTCAGTTTCCTTTGCGTCTCCGAGCTGAACGAAGCCGACACCACCGTAAAACAGACTTGGGGATGCCTTTATGAGGCACCCCGGACATGGTGGCATTTCGTCGATGTCAGAGGCCATGGATACCTGAGTGCCCGAAAATAAGTAAACAAACGTAACCAGTACAAACAATAATGCCTTTTTCATCTTTTTCACCCTTTTTTTCAATTTACCCAAACAGCGGATGCCGAAAGGGGGTTCTTTACTACAGCACACATCGTAGCATCTTTGTATAAAAAAGTCAAGTATTCGTTATGCAGAATTTCATTAATGTGCTATTCTACGCCCAATGTCAGAAACAAAAAAACAGAAGCATCTTGATAAAATAGTAGTGCGAGGAGCCAGAACGCACAATCTTAAAAATATCAATTTAGAAATTCCGCGCGACAAGATGATTGTATTTACGGGGCTTTCTGGCTCGGGAAAATCATCACTCGCATTCGATACTATTTTTGCTGAGGGTCAGCGTCGGTATGTTGAGTCCTTGTCTGCATATGCACGACAATTTTTGAACCAGATGCAGAAGCCCGACGTGGACGAGATCACTGGGCTTTCTCCTTCTATTTCTATTGACCAAAAGTCTCACTCGTCCAACCCACGCTCGACTGTCGCGACTATCACAGAGGTGTACGACTATCTCCGTGTGCTTTATGCGCGTATCGGCAAGCCTCACTGTCTCGTGTGTGGCACCGAGATCAAGCGACTCGGCAACGAAGAGATTATCAATTTCATCATGGATGATGTGAAAGGAGACGCCGGTAAAAAGTCTGTCTCTATTCGTATCTTTGCACCACTCGTGCGTGGAAGAAAGGGGGAATACTACCAGCTCCTCTACGACCTTTTGGGTAAAGGGTTTTTGATGGTGCGCATTGATGGTGTTTTAAAAAATCTCCGTGAGAAGATTGAGCTCTCTAAAACAAAGAAGCACGAGATAGATGTGCTCGTGGATGAAATCTTACTTGCCGATTTTAAAGGAAAAGAGAAGGGCAGAGAGCGTCTCGGTGAAGCAGTTGAAAAAGCGATAGACGAATCGCAGAGTCTTGTGCGAATTGTTTTTGCAGATAAGAAAGGTGATGTGAAGGACCTTATAATGTCCAACCGTTTTGCCTGTCCAAACGACGGCTTCTCCTATCCAGAAATAGAACCCAGACTTTTCTCATTCAACTCTCCGTATGGCGCATGTGCTCTCTGTAATGGGCTCGGTACAAAACATTTTTTTGGTAAGGAAAACTGTCCCGACTGTGATGGCGCGCGTCTTCGCAAAGAGGCACTCAGCGTTTTGGTGAGTGGAAAAAATATTGTTGAGCTTGTGAACATGTCCATTCAAGACGCATCGGATTTTTTTGCACATCTTAAAATTTCTGCACGCGACAGAGATATCTCTGTTCCCGTCGTAAAGGAAATCCAAAATCGTCTTTCTTTTATGCTTGAAGTGGGTTTGAACTATCTCACGCTCAGTCGTCGTGCAGGAACACTTTCTGGTGGGGAGGGTCAGCGTATCCGCCTCGCCTCCCAGCTTGGCTCACGACTTGTGGGAGCGCTCTATGTGCTGGATGAGCCGACGATCGGGCTTCACCAGCGTGATAACGATCGCCTCATCAAAACACTCAAGGAACTCCGCGATATCGGCAACACTATCATTGTGGTCGAGCACGACGAGGACACCATTTTTGCGGCGGATTATATGGTGGATATTGGACCCGGTGCGGGTGTGCACGGTGGAAACATTGTCGTTTCCGGCGACATGGATGAGCTCATTACTAATACAAAGAAGTACAAATCACTTACGCTCGACTATTTGCGTGGAGACGTCTCTGTGCCAATGCCAAAACGGCGCGACGTAGACCGCGGTCACTTGAGGATCCGAGAGGGAACTATTTTTAATATCAAAAAATTAAACGCAGACATCCCGCTCGGCAAGCTCGTCGCCATTACTGGAGTGTCGGGCTCGGGTAAGTCTACTTTTATGTATGAGCTTATCCACAAAAACTTGCAGGCACGGCTAGAGTACAAATACCGCACAAACGATGTATTTAACTGCGAGAGCTTTACAGGGACCGAATATTTGTCACGCACCGTACTCATCGATCAGTCTGCAATTGGACGCACACCTCGCTCCAACCCTGCCACATACACAGGGTCCTTCACCTTTATGCGTGACCTTTTTGCAGAGACTGCTGAGGCGCGTTTGCGCGGGTGGGGTCCGGGGAGATTTTCATTCAATGTAAAGGGTGGGCGATGTGAGACATGCCAGGGCAACGGTACCATTGCGGTCGAGATGCACTTCTTGCCGACGGTGTACGTGACTTGTGATGTATGTCGTGGAAAGCGATTTGAAAAAGATACGCTTGAGATTCGCTATAAAAAGAAAAATATTTACGACGTGCTTGAAATGACTGTTGAGGAGGCAATTAAATTCTTTGAGGACATTCCTGCAATATATGACCGACTTAAAACTCTCGGTGATGTGGGCCTTGGATACTTGAAGCTTGGTCAGTCTGCTACTACGCTTTCTGGTGGGGAAGCACAGCGAGTAAAAATATCTTCAGAGCTTTATCGCCCTCATGTGGAAAAGACAATGTACCTTCTTGATGAACCTACTGTCGGACTTCACTATGAGGATGTGCGCAAGCTTATCGAGATTCTTCAAAAGCTGGTGGATAAAGGAAACAGCGTGCTCCTCATTGAGCACAACATGGATGTAATTAAAAGTGCTGACTATGTGATTGATATAGGGCCCGAGGGCGGTGAGGGGGGAGGCCAGATTGTGGCTCGTGGAACCCCCGAGCAGATAGCTGCGAGTCCACTTTCCCACACGGGGAAGTATTTGAAAAAAGTATTAAAAAGAAAATAGCCACATGGGGTGGCTATTTGATGTTATTTTTCTGTGTATTAGACCTCCTGTATAATTTTGCCCAATATTATGAATGTTTTTGTGCACTCCCGTGTCGTATCATCAATGATTTTAATGAGATTGTTGTTTTTCAGAAATGTCTTCAGGTGTACATTTGCTTTCTTTTCAGGGAAAGAAGAGATCTCGGTAAGATAACGAATCTCACTAAAGGGGAGAGGGGATACCTTCTTTCCCTTCACAACATGTTGTCCCTCAATATATTTTGAATAAACAGTACCGGTAATATCTTTTGCGAGTTCTTCCCCAAAATCATGAATTCTGTAAAGTGGTTCCTGACGCCTGAGTGCCTGATTAACTTCCTCCATTAACATTAAATAAAGCGAAGATGGTATTTGACTGATTTTTTGCGGACTCATGGCATCCTCCCCAGTAAGTTGAACTAGACCCCTTTTTATCCTACTCTTTTAATTATAAAATGCAACAATGAAGAAATTAAGTAAAAAGCTTCCAGATTCTCCAGGGGTCTATATTTTCCGAGGCCCACGTCGTAAGGTTTTTTACATTGGGAAAGCAACCTCGCTTCGCATGCGGGTAGCGAGCTATTTTCGGCGTGATCTCATTGCCACCCGCGGAGCAATCCTAGTGGGAATGGTAGAACAAGCGAAAACAATTGATTATGTTGAGACCGACTCGGTCCTTGAGGCGCTGATTCTTGAAGCATCGCTCATCAAAAAATATCAGCCTGCATACAATACTAAGGAAAAAGATAATAAAAGTTTTAATTATGTAGTAATCACAAAAGAGGAATTTCCACGCATAATGACAATGCGAGGAACAGAATTAGCCGAGTTAAACCTAAAACCTAAAACCGAACAACTAAAAGCTGTTTTCGGTCCCTTTCCACAGGGGGGCGTGCTTCGCGAGGCACTCACCATTGTTCGGAAGATTTTTCCATTCAGAGACAAGTGCAAGGCTTTGTCGGGCAAACCTTGCTTCAGCGCGCAAATTGGACTTTGTCCAGGAGTCTGCTCTGGGGCAGTAACAAAAACTGAATATGCAAAAACTATTTCTCGTATTAAACTTTTTTTCGAGGGGAAGAAAAAAACACTCATCAAAAATCTCGAACGTGACATGAAGGCTTCAGCAAAAAATTTGAAATTTGAAGAGGCAGGAAAAATAAAGCGAATGATATTCGCGCTCAATCATATTCAGGACATCGCCCTGTTAAAAAGTCATTTTCCGCGTAGTTCCGCGTTAAGTCCGCATGAGTCCGCGTCTTTTCGGATTGAAGCCTACGACGTAGCGCATATTTCTGGCACAAATGTGGTAGGAGTGATGGTGGTATTGGAAGACAATGAACCAAAAAAGAGCGACTACAGAAAGTTTAAAATCCATACTAGCAAAAATGACGACAATGCATCACTTCGTGAAGTGCTAGAACGAAGATTTAATCACTCCGAATGGCCCATGCCAAAACTTATTGTGGTTGATGGTGGCACGGCTCAGGTAAACACAGCAGAAAAAGCCCTAAAGGAGTGGGGAATTATGATTCCCGTTGTCGGTGTTGTAAAAGATGAGCACCATAAGCCAAAAGGCTTTCTTGGTGATAAAACACTTATTAAAACACATGACCGCGCAATTCTCCTCGCCAACAGCGAAGCTCACCGTTTTGCAATCGGATTTCACAGACAGCTTCGAGGGAAGTTAAAATAAAGGACGGTCCTTTATTTACGCAAATAGCTCATCCACTACTGCCTTTACCCCATTAGAGCTGGGCTCACGCTGCGGAGCCCCCCGCCCGCCATCGCTTGAGCCTACCTAGTCCACTGGCGAAAGCGGACTGGTCGCGATCTCTAACGGGGCAGGCATCTCTTCATATCTTAACTTTCTAACAATATTACACAAAGAGATCCTCAACGACTTCCTTGACATCTTTCCCATCTGCTTTACCAGCGAGCTCTTTCATAATTGCTCCTGTAAGCTGACCTGCTTTGGATTTGTCAGTGACACCAAGTGCTTCCTTTTTTGCGAGCGATTTTTTTAATTTCCTCACGCGACATGAGAGTAGGGAGGTACTTCTCGAGTATCACGAGCTCGGCTTTTTCGCTTTCTGCAAGTTCAGGGCGTCCGCCATTTATAAACTGCTCTATAGAGTCCTTGCGTTGATTTGAAAGTCGTTTAATAACCTTGAGCGCACCTGCGTCATCGAGCATGTCCTGCGGAGTTTTGCCCGTGGCCACAAGTTCATTGGTAAACGCAGAAATCATATTTCGTACTACCGAAAGACGCACCGCATCCTTTGCCATCATTGCTGGCTTTACTTCTGCTTTGATTTCTTCGTGTAAGGACATAAATTATAAAATATATTAGAAATAACCCTCTCATTATAAGGGTTTTTTGACATTAAAAAAAGCTTGACAAATGATAATTAATTATGGTAAGATTCTCGAGGACTTAGTTTTAGCAATTCCTTACAACCTGAGACAGAAGGAGAATTGAATGTTGACAATTACATTGTTGCTACTTTGTTTAGTATTAGTAGTGTACTGTGTCTATTTACGCTCTGAGCTCGCTCAGGCAAGGAAAGACAGCATATATGACCCACTGACGGACCTTGTGAATATTCGTGAGTTTAATAGGCGACTCAAAAGTGAGTATGCACTAATGAAGAGAGCGAATTTCAAAGGACTCGTAATTGATTGCGCTTTTTTGTTTATCGATATAGACAAGTTCAAATCAATAAATGATACACTCGGTCATAAAACTGGCGATAAAGTACTCGTATTCATTGCGAACCTCCTAAAAGAGGTTTTTCATAGGGATACGGATGTGGTCGCCCGAATCGGAGGGGATGAGTTTGGCGTACTAATTCAAAACAGTAACGAAGAAAACTGTGGCAACGCCATTCAGTTGTTTAATACACGGCTTGCCGAAACCCCCCTCATAATTGAAGGCGGCGCAGAACTCCGCATCGAGGCTTCCATGGGATGCGCATTTATGTCTCATCATCCAGATCCGGCAAAGACAGTTGAAGCCGCCGACAAAGCGATGTACAAAAATAAACAGGAGAAAAAAGTGGCGGATCCAGAATAAGGACCGCAAAACAAGCAAAAAGATTCGAGCTTCCCCACAAAGGAAGCTCGTTTTTATTTTGATGATAATTATAGTAGAATAGTGACATGGAACAAGAAATTTTAAACAAGCTCAAGGCGCAGGACGAGCTTTTGCAAAAGGTGTATGAGTCGTCGGAGAAAACTCGCAAGTACTTTATGTGGACGCTTTACATTACGCTTGCACTTTTTGTTTTGCCACTCATTGGACTTATGTTTGTGGTACCCGTATTACTTTCTACAATGAGCAGTAGTCTCGGCCTTTAATACTATGTCATCAATCACCCTTATTCTTCTTGGACTCGTTGTTGGTGCGATTGTTGCACTCGCGATTGTTACCTTTCTTCGCAAGCCACAAACAGGGCGACAGGGGGAGTCTGGTGAGGCACTCCTCCTTATTCAAAATCAATTGGGGAACTTTCAGGCACAGCTTGGTGACTTTATGAAAACCGTGGATGCAAAAGTCGGCTCATCGAACAAAGAAATGCAACAAGCGGTACATCTGCAGTTTAGCGAGTCACAAAAGCTTATTCGTGAGATCAACGAGCAAGTAGAACGCAATCTGAGCAACGTCGCCAAAGAAATGACCACTGCAAATGAAACAAGTAAGCAGGTGCTCGGCATTACCGACCAGCTACAAAACCTTGAGAAAGTTCTCACACACCAAAAGCAAAGAGGGAACTTGGGTGAGCAAGCGCTTGAGCTTATTCTTTCAAATATCCTCCCACCTACCGCGTACAAGCTCCAGCACCAGTTCAAGGGAGGGGAGACGGTAGACGCGGTTATTATTACAAAAGACGGCATGATACCGGTTGATGCCAAATTTTCATTGGATAATTACAATCGTGTGGTTAATGAAAATGATCCCGTCCGCAAGGAAGAGCTTGAAAAGGATTTTAGAAATGATCTTAAAAAACGCATAGATGAAACAGCAAAGTATGTGCGACCATCGGAAGGTACTCTTCCATTTGCTTTTATGTTCATTCCCGCGGAAGGTATTTACTACGATTTGCTTATCAATGAGGTGGGTGCGGTGAAGGTGAACACACGAAGCCTCATAGACTACGCAACAAATGAGAAAAAGGTGATTATTGTTTCTCCTACAACGTTTGCAGCATATTTGCAGTCAGTGCTTTACGGTTTTCGTGCTTTCAAAATTGAAGAGTCTGCGCAACTCATAATCGGGCGTGTGGAGGAGCTTCGCAAGCACCTCGTCGCATATGAAGACTATATGAAAAAACTTGGGAACACCCTCGGTACCACGGTGAATCACTACAATACTGCATACAAAGAACTCAAAAAAGTGGACAAAGATATGGTAAAAATTACAGGTGAAACAGCAAGTATTGACCCGCTTCTTATTGATAAACCAATTCAGGAGGAGTAAGCGATCTAAAAATTCACATAAAAAATGCCCCGAAGCGAAGAGAGCCTCAGGGGAGCCATGTTTTCCACAGCCACAATGGTAAAATGTGGGCGTTCTGCGGGGTCTCTGCCAACAAATGAGCGCTGGGGGGGAAGCGCTAAGTTGTTTGGCACAAATTTACAATAGCAGACATGATATTCTGTGTCAATGGTTGGTAATTATGCTCAGATTGAACCAATGCAAGGGCTTGCATTTTGTTTTATTTCGTGTAGAATACAAGGACTATGAATTTTGCAGTAATACAGACAGGAGGCAAGCAATACAAGGTTGCCACAGGCGAGACCCTCGTTATTGAGAAGCTCCCGGGAGAGCCAAAAGTTGGGGACAAGATCGTCTTTGACCAGGTTCTTCTTGTAAATGACGGCTCGAAGACTCTCGTAGGGGCACCATTGGTGACTGGAGCAACAGTACACGCGACTCTTGCAGAGGAAGGCCGTGGCAAGAAAGTGATTGTGATCCGCTACCGCAACAAGTCCCGCTATTTCAAAAAGAACGGCCATCGCCAGCCTTTTATGAAGGTAACAATTGACGCAATTAAGTAACTCTCCTAAAAAATCCCACTGTGTGGGATTTTTTTGTTATACTCTTTCTATGCGAGTTTTACTTATTGATAATGGGACAACACTGCTAGATAAGTTGCGGACACTTATTCCTGGTAGCGAAATAGTGCAACAGCCAAACAGAGTTTCAATAGAGAATTCTAAAACATTTGATTTGATCGTTCTTTCAGGGAGCAAGGATCTGACTGTAAAATACGACATAGATTACTTTAGTAAAGAGATCGAACTGATTCAAAACACACAGGTACCACTGATTGGCATTTGTCTTGGATGTGAGCTCCTTGCCACGGCTTTCGGTGGAACTGTGCGACGACTTGACGAAAGGCACAGTGGGATTAGAGAAATTATTGCAATTACAGACGACGAGGTTCTTGGACTAAGGAGGGGTGAGGCACGAAGTGTGTATGAAGGTCACCGATGGATTATTGAAAAAATGCCAGAAGATTTTAAAATTCTTACTGAATCAAATGACGGTCCTGAGATTATCCAACACAACTCTCGGCCAATTTGGGGCTTCCAATTTCATCCAGAAAACTTTGTTGATCAAACAACAGGCGATGAAATGTTTCTGAATTTATTTTCAAAGGTTAGCAACGATTCTTGAGCGCGTGTCTTAATGTGTCGCCATCGGAATATTCCAGCTCAGTGCCGGTGGAGAGTCCGCGACCGAGGGTGGTGATGGTCATGCCGAGGCGCGCTGCAAGGGGGGTGAGCGCTTTGAGAATATAGTCACGAGTAAAGTCACCCTCGGGGTTGGCAGAAAGTGCGAGAATTATTTCCGAGAGTCCGTCTGATGCGCCTTCTTCTACGCGGGCAAGCAACTCATGAATACGAATTTTTGACGCAGGGTCACGCTCAAGGACGGGGATAGTGCCTCCTAATATAAAATATCTCCCTGCGTAGCTTCCACTCCTCCGCACACTGTCAAAGTCAGTGTCTTTTTCTACGATCATAAGGGTTGCACTGTCGGCATCATCTACACACACACTGCAAAGGCTGGACTCACCAACACGCGGGTAGTAACGGAAGCACCCTGTGCATTGGGTGATAGTTTTTTTGAGCTCTGCAATCTCGCGTGCAAGTGTATCTAAGTAATACGGATTTTGCGCAAGCAAAAAATACACAAAGCGCTTGGCTTGACGTGTGCCAATGCCGGGAAATTTCATAAATGATTGTGCGAGGGAATCTATGGTGCTCATATTTTATTAGTGATGAATCGTCTTTGCGAGTAGATAGCGTCCAAGACGTGAATCTGCTGATTCAGAAGCAATCTAGGGGGATGGATTGCTTCGCTTCGCTCGCAAAGACAGGGAGATATAATTTCGTAAACAAAACTCATAAATTAAAATTCTTCAAAGTTACCCCCAGCATTGCGTGTCGCACCTTGATAGTCATGTTGCTTGTCTATAGTCATGAATGTAGATTTCTCCTCGTCAAAGTAAAGCTCAATAGAACCAACGGGACCGTTGCGGTGCTTTTCCACCAAAATCTCCGCAATGTTTGGCCTGTCGGAATTTTTGTCTTGCTTGTCCTCGCGGTGGATGAACATTACCACGTCCGCATCTTGTTCAATGGAACCAGAGTCTCGAAGGTCAGATAGGCGTGGCTTCCCTCCACGCGACTCCACCGCACGAGAAAGCTGTGAGAGCGCAATAACCGGCACATCGAGGTCTTTTGCAAGCCCCTTGAGTGCGTGTGAGATTTCTGTTACTTGGTTCACCATAGAGTCATGGTTTTTGGATGTGGTCATGAGCTGGAGATAGTCTACAATGATGAGCCCAAGCCCATGTTCATTTTTAAGCTTGCGCGCTGCCGAGCGCATTTTCATAATATTGTTTCCAGATTGATCATCAATAAAAATAGGTGCCTTGGAAAGTTTTTCAAGTGAGCCACGGAGCTTGTCAAAGTCTTCATCGAGAGAAAGCTTGCCGGTTCGCAACTTCCATGCGTTCACGCGCGACTCCGCAGCGAGCATTCTATCTACAAGCTGTTGCGTACTCATTTCAAGAGAAAAAATTCCAACTGGGATATTGTGCTGTATCGCAGCCTGACGGGCGATATCGAGCGCGAGTGTAGTCTTTCCCATCGAGGGGCGCGCTGCGAGAATAATGAGATCAGACTTCTGAAAACCAGAAAGCAAAGTATCAAGTGCGGGGAAGCCGGACGGCACACCGCGAAGCTCTCCTCCGGCCTTATGCATTTTGTCCAAGCGCTCCCACGCCTCATCAAGGGTATCTTTGAGACTAATAAACTTTTTACTAACGCTAGAATTTGTAACTGAATATATTTTCTTCTCTGCTTCATCAAGCACACTTTCAATAGCTTCAGCTTCATTGTAACCAAGCTCGGAAATATGCGCCGCAGCGTCGATGAGCGTTCTCAAAATATATTTTCGTTGAACAATCTCTGCGTAGTGTTTTGCATTTGTGGAAGAGGGGACAGTGTCCACGAGCTCTGCCAAGTAGCTTCCACCACCGATACTTTCAAACTTTCCGCGCTCCTTGAGACGTGTGGATACCGAGAGAAGGTCAATGGGTTCGTGTCGTGTGTGAAGCTCGAGCATGGCGTCAAAGACCATGCGGTGCTTGTCGACGTAAAATGACTCGCGTTTGAGAAGGTCGCCCACATCGTACATTCCCTCGGGGCGAAGCATGAGCGCACCCAAAAGCGCCTTTTCTGTCTCAATATTCTGCGGAGGAATACGGAGCTCGCGTGATTTGAATTGGCGTTCAGGTAACTTTGTCATTTAGTCATTCTAGCACGTACCCAAAGCTCCTAAAAATATAGTCGTGGAAAAGGTAGGGGATACACGGGGGATAGGGATGGAATATAGAATATAGAATATAGGTGATTTCTAATTAATGCTTGTATTTGCTGGTTTAATTAACGGTCAGCAAAAAGAAACTGAAAAATGCTTGACAAATAATTATAATCTGCTATACTTCTTTTTAGATTCACCCGTGAGGGCCGACTATCGGGTCTTCGCACGACTCTCTCTTAAAAAGAGGTCAAGGGAGCGAAACAGTGGTAGCAGTAAACATACTCAAGGCAGTACTTAATGTTTAGCTGACAGTAAGAGAGGATGAGCTGCTTGAATGTAAAAAAGGGGTTGCGATTAATTCGTGACCCCTTTTCCTATTAAATAAAAACCAAAAAATCAGAACCTTTGCACCACTTGTCCTTCTTCAGTATCTAAAATTTCATAGCCGAGTGAATTGATTTCGGTGCGAAGTGAGTCTGACTTTTTCCAGTCTTTATTTTTTCGGGCTTCTTCGCGGGTGCGGACAAGCGCTTCAATTTCAACAGGAATTATTTCTTTTTGTTTTGGTGACAAACTAAGACCAAGAACGCGGTCAAAATTGAGGAGCGTTGCAGCTTTGTCGGCATTTGAAAGTTCAGCATCTTTTGCAACTTCCCAGGCGAGTGCTAGTGCGCGAGGTGTATCAAGGTCGTTTGAGATGATCTCCTCAAAACGTTTTTTGTATGACTCGTTTATTTTTCCGATCTCTTCACCGATATGACTCTCGAGTCGCGCCAGTGCAGTTTCAGCTCCTTCTAGCCCCTCCCATGTAAAATTTGATTTCGCGCGATAGTGTGCACCGAGCACAAAGTAGCGATACGCGAGCGGAGAAAAATCTTTTTCAACAATAGTCCTAAGCGTAATAATATTTCCAAGTGACTTCGACATTTTTTGCCCGTCCACCATGACAAATTCATTGTGTAGCCACATTTTTGCAAAAGGTTTTCCAGTAAATGCTTCTGACTGCGCTATCTCATTTGTATGATGAGGAAAAAGAAGGTCCACACCACCTGTGTGTATGTCTATGGTCTCGCCAAGCTCACTTATCGCCATCGCTGAACATTCTATGTGCCAGCCCGGACGACCGCGCCCAAATGATGCGTCAAAAACATTTTCTCCGTCATCCTCTGTCCAAAATTTCCAAAGAGCAAAATCGCGCGCATTTTTTTTGTCATATTCATCGTTTGCAATACGTGACTGCGTGACAGCGGTGAGGTCAAGCTCTGCAAGGGCTCCATAGCCTTTTGATTTTGCAATATTAAAATACACGCCATCATCAGTTTTGTATGCAAAATCATCGCGGAGAAGCTTTTCTATTATCGCTATCATCCCTGCAATGTGCTCGGTGGCGTGTGGCAAATGCTCGGGTACATTGATATTTAAATGTCGCAGGTCTGCAAGAAAAATCGCTTCGTATTTTTTGGTGAGCTCTGAGAGGGTAAGACCTTCATCGTGACTTCTTTTGATAGTCTTGTCGTCAATGTCGGTGATATTCATCACTTGCTTCACACTGTAGCCAGCGTACTCAAGTGTGCGCCTAAGAATGTCGCACGAGATATATGCACGAAGATTTCCAATGTGCGCATAGTCGTACACCGTGGGACCACAGTGGTACATTCGGACTTCATGGTCGTGAAGTGGCTCGAGCTTCTCTAAGGAACGCGAAAAGGTGTTGAAGAGTGCTACATCCATTTTTTGAAGAACTTGAAGTACGCAAAAAGACAGACGCCGACAACGCCCATTGCAGAGAGAATTATCCAAAATGCATTAGGGTTGTCCACTGCGGGAATCCCCGGGACGCTCATGCCAAATACTTGCCCAATAAACGTAAGAGGGAGGAGAATGAACGCGGTGATAGTGAGCGTCTTCATAATGTCGTTTGTCTTTGTGGTGAGGAGAGAGTCGTTGGTATCGCGAAGGTCGAGCACTGTCTCTCGGTGGCCGTCCAACATAGAGGAAATTTTGTAAAACTCACCGACGATAGTGTGCAAATAGTAAGAGAATTCTTCACCGAAGAACTTCGTCCCTGCAACCTCAAATGACTCAAGCACTTCTTTGTGGGGGCGCAGAATTTGTTTGAAGTTGAGGAGGTCGCGATTGAGATGGGAGATGGAGTTTACCATGTCACGCTCCTTTCCTTTAAAAATATCATCTTGAATTTCATTAAAATCATGATTGATGTGGTCGAGCTCGCCGTCAAGCATCTTGTAGAGGTCTTTCAAAATATAGAAAAGAATGAAGCCGGCGTGGTCACCAATGATTGATTTATCCAGAATGGAGTTTACTTCAAATACCTTTGAAAATTCGTGGAGCTGATCCACAAGGTCGTAGTGCGCAGTGATGATAAACTTTTTACCGATGATAAAGTCAATCTCCTGATCTTCTCCGCCGTCATGTTTGTGCGTTATCGTAGGGAAATGTAAAATGAGATAAATAAAATCTTGATAAAGGTCTACTTTTGGACGAAGTGTTGGGCCTAAAAGCTCATCTGCAACAAGAGGGTGAATACTAAACTCCTCCATGAGAGAACGAACTTCCTCCTGTGTGGGAGACTGCACGTCCACCCAGACGAGGTCTTTGTATGTGTATCGGGAAATCATTACTTTATATTCTAACATTTCACTATTTTATATTCAATGTTAAGGGACCAATAAGAGCCCATTCCCTCGCTGTCCCATTTGCTTGCTATAGCAAGCAAATGGGACAGTAGCGGAGAATCAAAAATTGACCAGAGCTCAAACTTTTGCGATACTACAGACAATGAAGCAATTAAATAGTAAATCAGCACTCTTCGTACTTTTAATTATTATTGTGCTTGGGGGAGTGTTCGGGGTTGGGGTAAAAGCCGGGCACGACAGAGCCGTTGCAACAAATACCCCACAGGCCACTTCGGGGCTTACTTTTTCTGACCAGCTTGACCTTAAACCATTTTGGAAGACGCTTGATATTTTAAACAATAGGTTCATTGCAACAACAGCCTCATCATCAGTGCCTAGCAAAGAAGAACAGGTTTGGGGAGCAATCGAGGGGTTGACTGCCGCTTATGGCGATCCATATACTACCTTTTTTCCACCACAGGAGGCCACCGCATTTGCTGAGGAGGTACGCGGGGATTTTGAAGGGGTAGGAATGGAGATTGCTATCAAGGATAAGGTGCTCACCGTGGTTGCACCTCTCAAGGATACCCCCGCTGAGCGAGCAGGAATGTTGCCCGGCGACCAAATTTTAAAAATTGATAAAGTATTTACAAATGGAATGACGGTAGAGGAAGCGATAAAGCATATTCGTGGTCCTCGCGGGACGGTAGTGATTCTTGTTGTCAAAAGAAACGGTGACATAACGGACGTAAAAGTTACGCGCGATGTGATAAATATTCCTACTATTAATACTAAACTCCGTGATGATGGGGTGTTTGTCATCTCTCTTTATAATTTTTCTGCGAACTCATCAAATTTGTTTCGTGGTGCTCTTCGAGAATTCATTCAGTCGGGTTCAGACAAGCTCGTACTAGACCTACGCAGTAACCCTGGTGGATACCTAGAGTCCGCAGTAGATATGGCAAGCTTCTTTTTGCCTCTTGGGAAAATAGTTGTTATTGAGGACAGTGGCGCAAAAGCGAAACAACAGTTTGAGCGAAGTAGGGGGTACAATATTTTTACTGATAAATTGAAAATGGTAATCCTCATAAACGAGGGATCTGCTTCTGCATCTGAAATTCTCGCAGGTGCACTTCGCGAACACGGCATCGCAAAACTTGTGGGAGAAAAAAGTTTTGGTAAGGGGTCCGTGCAGGAGCTGGTGGAAATCACTCCGGGGACGTCGCTCAAGGTTACCATCGCACGGTGGCTCACCCCAAACGGAAAGTCTATTTCAGAAAATGGTTTAGAGCCAGATTACAAGGTTGAGGTGACAAAAAAAGATCTTGAAAATAAAATTGACGCACAAATGGAAAAGGCCGTGGAGGTATTGTTAGGAAAATAAGGAGTGAAGCGACTATATTTTACTTACACCCAGCCCCTTCTGTTTCTATTTTCGAGACTAGCCTATAAAATTTGCACAGTGAAAAATAAAAGTGTAGTCTTATCAAAATAAGAAGGGGCTGGGTGGCGATTTTAATAGTCGCTCTGCTCCTTTAAAATCAGCCATATGCTCATAATTTTTCTAAAAGACATTCCCCGTATTGGTAAAAAGTATGAGACAAAGGAGGTTGCCGATGGCTACGGTCGCCACCTCGTGGCGCAAAAGCTCGCAGAGCCCGCGACAAAAGAGGCTCTTGCGCGTATTCAGGGTAAAATGGCAACCGATGCCACGATGAAAAAAGTCCACACTGAGCTTCTGATGAAAAATCTTGAGGCTATTTCGGGTACTATGATTACTCTAAAAGGCAAAGCGAACGAAAAAGGACATCTCTTTGCAAGTATCCACAAGGAGGAAGTCTTGGCTGAGCTCAAGCGCTCCGCACATCTCGAAATGCACCCCGACTATGTCATCCTCGACCGCCCACTCAAAGCCCTAGGCGCCTACGAAATCCCCGTCGTGATAGAAAAAAATCGAGTAACGTTTGCGGTGGAGGTGGAGGCACTAAGATAATTTACTTTTAAAACAGTATGAATAAAATTAACTTTATTTTAAAATCAGAAGCATTTGCTTTTTTTGTTCTTGCAGTGTGGCTTTACTATACGACCAACGCAGGCTGGATTTTATTTTTTATTTTACTCCTCACCCCTGATTTTTTTATGATTGGGTATTTAAAAAATTCCAAGCTTGGCGCGATGATTTACAATATCGGACATACTTATACAGCTCCACTTATACTTCTTGCTATTTTTTTAGTATTTCAAATATCTATACTTCTACCAATCTCACTTATCTGGATAGCTCATATTAGTATGGATCGCATGCTTGGATATGGGTTAAAACTCGATACAAATTTTAAGGATACTAATTTAGGTAGAATAGGAAAATAATTAATAGATTAAATATCTGCTTATTGTTAGGCCGGCAATGTTCCTATTTGTCTCTGCGAGGAGGCACGACGAAGCAGTCCAGAATTAATCCATGGATTGCTTCGCTGTCGCTCGCAAAGACAGTGTTTAAATTTTTACAGATGTGACGAGTCAATATGGGAATTAAAGAAACCGCATAGTATGCGGTTTCTTTAGTTTGGGTTACTTCACCCAGCCCTAATTTTAAGGAAACAGATTTTTAGTTGTTTGTTCAATGAAGGTTGAGAATATATTTTGGGGTAATTCCGAGGAAAGTGAAATTATAGATGGGTTTGCTCTGTAGAAATCATAGCCATTGTCTTTGCGAGCAAAGCGAAGCAATCCAGAGAACGTGTGATGAATCCTAGATTGCTTCGTCGTACCTCCTCGCAAAGACATTATTATCTAGAGCAAGCTGGGATTCCGTAAAAATAAAAGAGATGATGTCTTTGACATCATCTCTTTTATTTTTACTTCACGCTCGCTACTTTCCTGCGTGTGGTGGTGCCGTCAAAGTTTCGTTTGCGTTTTTCGGAGAATTCTACAATGCCTTCTTTGAGGGCGTAGAGGGTGTGGTCCTTGCCGATGGCAACGTTCGCTCCTGCGAGAATCTTTGTACCACGCTGACGCACAATGATTGAGCCAGCCTTTGCAACCTCGCCAGCATAAAGCTTGGTCCCAAGGTACTTTGGTCCTGAATCGGTTAAGTTTTTGGCGGATCCGCCGGCTTTTCGTGTTGCCATGGTGTTAAAATGCTATGATAATGCTTATAAATTAAAGTGATATGAGTATACAGAATATAATTGAAAAAATCAAGGGCTTCGTGGACGAGCACCGTCCCAACATCCGTATCATTCCCGACGATCTGTTTCTCGGGCTGATTATCATTCTCGTGGCTTTTGGGTCATTTGGGCTTGGCAGGCTCTCAAAAATAGAGGGCTCAAAAACACCTATTCGCATAGAGAATGCGCCTGAGATAACGGCCGATACATTTTCTGGAAAAGTGCCTGCGGATACAGAGAAAGTGGCGCTCACACTAACCACAAGTACGAGTGGAGAAGGACTCGTCGGATCAAAAAACGGCACCAAATACTACTACCCATGGTGCTCCGGTGTCTCAAAAATATCTCCCGCAAACCTCATTCACTTCGTCTCAAAATCCGAGGCCGAATCTCGTGGTTACACCGCATCGGCAACATGCAAGGGGTTGTAGAAAATAAAAAAACGCCATTCAAGAAGCGCAGCTTCTTGAATGGCGCATTTTAATTCCTTCCTTTTTTAATAAACACATGGGAAGGTGTGTCCTTTGGGCTGATGTTCCTCATTCCCACAGAAACGATAATTGGACTCGATTTTGGGTCAGTATCGATTGATGGATCCTGCCATCCTAGTTGCTGTATAAAGATTGGCTGTCCATTCTCTGTGCCAATACAAAACATAAAATGATAATCCTCTATGTAACCGCTTTTGTACATTCCGAGTATTTGTTCCGAGGAAATTGAGCCTTCAGCACCCTTTAGTTTACTGAGGCTACCGTTAACTACAATTTTACAGACTTTTTTGTAATGACTACGGAGCAATTTCGATACTTTCCTGCTCCTTGCTCTTTTGTTGTAATAAAGTACACACAAAGTATCTCCCGGTTTCACTGACTGCCCTGTGTATTGATTCATTCCACCAGAAAATGCAAAGTAGTTATTTTCATCACAGCACTCAACAAAGTCTCCAGTTCTCAAATACTCAGCAAAGGAGGCACAATTTGTTTTTCGTTCACCATAGTAGTATCTAATATACTTGATGAGTCTCTGAGACAGGGGTTCGTCAAGTATCCTTACCCCCACACACTCGTCACCAAATAACTTTTGATATGAGTGCAGAATGACATGTTCTTTTGTCTTTCTCTGTGAGGAATTCAACTTTATTTTTATTCCACTTCCATTACGGTCCTTTATAAGAAGCCCGTCTTGTGTTTTCCGTGAATACAGAAGATCAACTGCAAAAGATCCTCCACAAAAAGGACCATCGCTCACTGCAACAGTTGCTAAAAAAAGTGAATTTTGAACGTACATTGCTATCTCCCAATTTATTATAATCCAAGATAGATACTAACACGAAACTATAATTATGTCTAGAAATTTCGCCGAATTCTGCTTTATATTGCATCCTTGTCCGAATCCGTTAATAAATGCAAACAGTGTGCTACAATGATGAAAATATGCTCCCTCTAGAATCCCTCCATACCCACACCACGCTTTCTGATGGCAAGCTTACGCACCGTGAGATGTTTGAGCTTGCGCAGTCGCTTGGTATTGCAGTGATTGCTTTTACCGATCACGATGCGGTGCCTTCGCCTGAGACAATGAGCGAGCTTGAAACATGGCGACATCAGAAAACGAAATGGATTGTTGGTATTGAGATGACCGCAGACCTTCCAAGTGAACTCAAGCCAGACTCGGGAACAATGCACATCATCGGGCTTTTTGTGGACCCGCAAAACGAGGCGCTTCGTAACCATTGCACTCTTGCTCAAGGGGCGCGTGTACGGCGTATGCAAAAAATTGTTGGAAATTTACAGAATCTCGGATTTCGTATTAATGACGAGGATTGTTTTGAAATGTCGGGAGGTGAGTCGGTGGGGCGCCCGCACATCATCCGCGCACTCGCAAAATATCCGGAGAATAATCTGGTGATGGAAAAGATTCGAAAAGAGATGGCGGATGAGGCTTCGCGTGACCCCATAATTCAAGAGAGATACACGCAAATGATGCAGAAGGGGGAAATTCAATATCCGTACACACTTTTTTTAACACCTAATTCATTTCGTAAAGGATATGAGGACCACGACTACATGCCAGATCTCGATGAAGCGGTTGCACTCATCCGTGGAGCTGGTGGGGTAGCAGTGCTTGCACACTATTTCACGATACGAGCGAAAATGCCTTATGAAGCACTCGAGCGGGTTCTTTCAGAAAAGCGACTTGATGGTGTGGAGGTGGTGTACGGACTACGCGACTACGGCACTGATGGGGAAAGAGAGATGAATGAGGAGCGTGGTGTCCTGCGCGAAATGGCTAAAAAATATAACTTACTTGCTGTTGGGGGTTCCGATGCCCATACCACAGAAGACCTCGAGCGATATGTCGCGAATGAGTCTTTTTCAAAGGAGAGTATTGGTTTTACTGAGAAAGTTCTTGCGACGGGCAAGGTAAATAAAGTTTTCTCTTCACTTGAGTAGGCTGTGGTATACTTCACATACTATGATTGTCGCAGATATTGAAGCAACGGGGCTCGACCCACGGAAGCATTCTATTTTAAGCATCGGTGCGGTGGAATTTGAGCATCCAGAAAACCAGTTTTATGGTGAGTGCAGAATGTGGGATGGCGCAAGTATTATGAGTGATGCTATTAAGGTCAATGGCTTCACGGAGGAAGAGTGCTCGGACCCTAAAAAACAGTCACTCAAGGAGCTCATGGATAAATTTTTATTGTGGGTGGATGCATGTGAGGACAAAACGCTCGCGGGGAAAAATCCCTCCTTCGACCGCGATTTTCTCAACGACTCATTTGCGCGCTCACACATTGGCTGGCACTTTGCATATCGCACTCTTGACCTCACCTCCATGGTCTATATGGATATGGTCAAACGTGGTATTAGTGTTCCGACAAAAAATAATCGCGCGGAGATTAGCCTTGGATCACTCCTCATTTATCTCGGGCTTCCAGAGGAGCCAAAACCTCACAACGCACTGAATGGTGCTCTCTACGAAGCCGAAGCATTTTCTCGCATTTTATATAGTAAAAATTTATTACCAGAGTTTGCAAAGTTTCCTATAATTCATATTTAATATTATGTGTGGCATTGTCGGCATCATTACAAACGAAAAAAGAAATCTCCTACCAGAGATTATTTCCTCGCTTAAAAATCTTGAGTATCGAGGATACGACAGTACGGGAATTGCGATTCTTGATGATGGGCAACTTAAGCGCGTGCGTCGTATTGGTGCACCGAGTGATGTTTTTCCACCAAAGGAAATAACAGAGGAGCTCCGCGTAAGTGAGGAGGGCTTTTTAATTGCTATCGGACACAACCGCTGGGCGACCCATGGGAAGCCCTCAAAGGAGAATGCTCACCCCCATTTTGACTGCGGGGGAAATATTGCTGTCGTACACAACGGCACTATTCTTAACCACGAAGATTTGCGGAAAGAACTTATTACTCTTGGTCACACTTTTCTATCAACAACAGACACGGAGGTCATCCCACATATGATAGAGCAAAAAATCAAGGAAGGCTTGTCAATAAAGGATGCCTTTCTTGATACCGCATCATCTCTGGAGGGGAGCTTTGGACTAGCGATCATTTCCACCGATGATCCAAACCGTCTTCTCCTCGTCAAGCATGGGAGCCCGCTCCTTTTTGGCGTACTCAAAAATACCCTCATTGCTGCATCGAGTACAAATGCGATTCTTGCCTATACAAATACTTTTATCTCACTTTCAGATGGCGAATATGCAGACCTTTCGGTTGAGGAGGGGAGTGTGTCATACAAAATTGGAACTATTCTGGATCGTGAGGAATTTATAAAAAAAGAGGCGACAATCATAACCGACCGGTCCCTGGAAGATATGTCAAAGGGGGACTATGAGTCGTTTATGAAAAAAGAAATACATGAACAGCCGTCTGTGTTTCGCACGACTCTCCTCGGGCGTTTTAATGAGGAGACGGGTGATGCGGTGCTTGGAGGACTCATTGATTATGAAGATGTGCTCCGGAATGCAAAACAAATACTTACTGTCGCCTGTGGGACAGCTCACAATGCATCGATGGTTGGAGGAGCACTTATTGAGGCTCTCGCAGGTGTCCCCGTACGTAACGAAATTGCTTCAGAATTTCGTTACAAAAAAATTCCTCTAAACACAGCTGACACGGTACTTTTTGCTATAAGCCAGTCTGGCGAAACTGCCGACACGCTCGAGTCGGTAAAGGAGGCAAAACGCAAAGGGTTCAAAACATTTGGCATAGTGAATGTAGTTGGAAGTGCAATAGCAGAGGAAGTAGATGCCGGGGTATATGCACGAGCTGGTTTTGAAATAGGGGTAGCGTCAACAAAAGCATTTACGGCACAACTTGCAGTTTTTTATTTGCTCGCGATAAAACTTGCGCGCGAGAGGGGAATGACCGCTCAAAAAGGAAGGGGTCTTCTCCTTGAGCTCGAGGAGATCCCCAGCCTTATGTCGACCACCATCGAAAACACAGAAGATGTTGTTCGCGAACTTGCATTACGCTATGCAAAACAAAACATCCGTACAATCAATTTTCTTGGGCGGGGGATTCATGTGCCTATTGGTATTGAAGCTGCTCTTAAATTTAAGGAGCTCACGTACCTCGAGGCTGGAAGCTATCCTCTAGGCGAGCTTAAGCATGGGCCTATTGCAGTTATCGATAAGGATGCACTCTCGGTTGTCATCATGCCTCACGACGAACTCTTTGCATTAAACAAAAACTTACTGGAACAGATTCTGTCAAAAAACGGTAGCGTTATTGTAGCAACAGATGAAGTTGGTGCGAAGAATTTAAGTGAACAGGATGTTGATATCATTATTATCCCCACATTAAAAAATACGCTTTTATATCCACTAATTGAAATCCTCCCGCTTCAGCTTTTTGCATACTACTATGCGATCGCCCTAGGTAACAATGTAGATAAGCCTCGTAATTTAGCGAAATCGGTCACGGTCGAGTAGCGTATGTTACACTGAGCTGATGAAACTGACCTCTAGGCAAATAGGCCGCTTCCAGGCACAAATTTGGGCCTTTTATGAACCTTCTGGACGACACAACTTACCATGGAGAAGAACCAGGAATCCCTATCGAGTTCTTCTTTCCGAGGTGATGCTTCAGCAGACACAGGTGAGCCGCGTTCTTGTAAAATACAAGGAATTTTTGAAAAGATTTCCTACAGTAGTGACACTTTCAAATGCGCCACTTAGTGATGTTCTCCGAGTCTGGCAGGGGATGGGGTACAATCGTAGGGCGCGATATTTGCGTTCAGGCGCACAAAAAATTGTGCACGATTACAATGGTCGCGTACCGAAAACAGAAAAGGAGTTGCTGGAAATTCCCGGCATCGGGCACTACACGGCAAACGCGATTCTTACTTTCGCACACAATGAGCCTCGTGTCTTTATCGAAACAAATATCCGGAGAGTGTTTATACACCATTTTTTCGAAAGTAAAGATAACGTCACAGACAACGAAATTATTCCACTTGTAGAAGCAACACTTGATACCAAAAATCCCCGACAGTGGTATTATGCGCTCATGGACTACGGTGCGCATCTACCAAAAGTCATACGCAAGAATTCAAACACACAGAGCAAGCATTACACGAAACAAAGTAAATTTTCCGGGTCACTGCGACAATTGCGTGGGAAGATAATTCGTGAACTAAGTAGCAGTCCTCGAACACTACATAAACTAAAGCAAACCTGTGACAATGATCCGCGCATCATTGATACATTGGAAGTGCTCAAAAAAGAAGAACTCATCGTTTATGAAAAAAGAACATATCAACTTGCCTAAAATTTCAAAAATTCTCACTCGGCTTTATCCGGAGCCTGTGTGTGCGCTGCACTACAAAAAGCCATTTGAGCTTCTTGTAGCAGTCATCTTGTCTGCACAATGCACAGACAAAAGAGTGAACGAAGTGACGAAGACACTTTTTAAAAAATACAGGAATGTAGATGATTATGTGAGCGCAAAACCTTTGGAATTTGAAAAAGACATTTATTCCACGGGATTCTACCGCGCGAAAACAAAAAATATCCTTGCGGGCGCGAAGGTAATAAAAAATAATTTTAAAGGAGTGATCCCCAAAACAATGACCGAAATGATTACGGTTCCGGGAGTAGGAAGAAAGACTGCCAATGTAGTTCTGGGCGAACTTTATGGTAAGGCCGAGGGGATTGCTGTGGACACTCACGTCATTCGTCTTTCGCGCTTGCTTGGGCTCACGAAACACAAAGATGCAGCAAAAATTGAGCGAGACCTTATGAAGGTAATTCCTAAGAAAGATTGGGTACGGTTTTCTCATTTGCTTATTCTCTACGGTAGGGAATATTGTCCGGCACACTGCAAGCATACAACCTGCCCGCTAAAGCAATATTATGCTAAAATATAGTGCAAACACAATAATTGTATGGAAAACTCAGATTATTTATTAACGGACAAAGAGAAGCGAAGTGGTTTTTTAGGGCTCTACTTTGGGCGTATGGTGATGGCTATTTCAACGGGGCTCCTCGGCGTTTTTCTTCCTATTTTTCTCTATACTATTTTCAAGGGCAACATGTCCCTTGTTATGGGATACTATGCCGTCGCTACAGTGGTATATCTTTTTTTGGTCGCGTTTGGTGCGCAATTTTTAAATAGATTTGGGTTTCGCAAGGCGCTCGTACTTGCCAGTCTTTCTGCGGTGGTAATCAATACTGCATATTTCTTTACTACGCCAGAAAATATGTGGAAGCTTTTACCTATCTCCATTCTTTTCTTGATTATCTTCCGCGTCCTTTTTTGGATTCCGTATCATGTGGACTTTGCAATCTTTACCAACACAGGGAAAAGGGGAGGGCAGGTCGGGCTCATGCTTTCTACGATCACGCTTCTTGGCGTAGTCGGTCCGATGGTTGCGGGGTACATCATTGAAGCATGGACAATGCAGGCACTTTTTTTTATTGCTATCATTATTTACACGCTCGGAGCTATTCCATTTGCGACTGTGCCCCGTACCAATGAAAAATTTAGTTGGAACTACGTGCGCACGTGGCGAGAGCTTTTTTCTAAAAAGAACAGGGCAGTGGTGTGGGCATCAATTGCTATGGGTACAGAGGAGACGATTGGGGTGATCATTTGGCCAATTTTTATTTTTTTACTGCTACAAGGGGATTATTTTAAAGTCGGCGCTCTCTCTAGCTTCATCGTGGGTGTAACCGTCCTCCTGCAATATATGTTTGGACACTATCTTGATCATCTCGAAAAAATAGGGAAGAAGCATCATTTGTTAAAAATTGGGAGCATTCTCTATGCACTCGGTTGGATTGTGAAAATTTTTGTGGTCACTGCATTTCATGTATTTGTCATCGGTCTTTACCACAAAATTGCCAAGGTGGTGACCGACACGTCCTATGATGCCATCTTTTACGAGCTTGCGGCAGACCAAGGGCACTATGTAGACGAGTTTACCGTACTCAGTGAAATGGCAGTGCAAATTGGACGACTCATAGCACTTGGTGCCGTTGCTGTGATGGTGATGTTCATCGGCCTCAACTGGACGTTTGTCATAGGAGCTCTCGCATCACTCGCGCTCACATCACTCTCTATAGTGATGAAAGAGGAAAAGAGGGCTTAATATGAAGGGGAAGGAGCCTTGTTTTATTATCTATTATTATATATGTGTGTCGCACAATATATCTTTCCCGTCATGAATAGCACTAATTCTTAATTACAGGAAAGACTCCTGCATTGTGCGAACATTTTGCTAAAGGTCGCGCAATGTAGGTCCTTTCGTAAATCCTTTGATTAAAGTCCTAATCCCCGTACATTTCTTTTTTGATTGATTCAAGTTTTGAAATAATTTCAGGGTCAGAAATTTTTGAAAATCTCGGAAATGTTTTTCCATCTTTTGTGATTTTTTCCGTCCACATTTCGAGAGGTCGTAACCAGAAAAACTTTTCATTGTTAAAAACTTCTGATTTATATAATGGCCTGTAGACCACCATGTTTGCATCTTCTGGTGTGCAGTCATCCTCAGTGTGGATCCCTACGCCCATCAGTTCGTATGCATAATTGTTCACACTGTCTGAAGTGTGTTTGTTGTGATAGTAGAATCCTGCTTCGGGAATGTTTGTTGAGATTTTCATAACCTACTAGTTAAAGAGCCCAGCTATACTCGTCCAAAGGTATGAAAAAAGTGGCACTATAAAGTTTGTCCATGCACCTTTGAGAATTGCAATAAATTTCTGAATACCAGGATTTTCAAAAAAACCACGTACGTCCACATTAAAATATACGAGCGCCGCAATGATGACAATCGCAAGGAGTACGATTTGAATGAACCCACGATTTTTAGAAATTATATTCATATTTTGATTATACTTTATACTCTGTAGATAGTCCATTGGCTTGAACATTGGGTTATGATTTATAAAAAAATGCGTCATGCCAAGCCATAAGCATAAGAAATATAAAAAGTTTCCGTGAATTATCTTTACTCCCCTCAACATGTTCATCAATTAGTTTTTTTATTATTTCAATATTAAAACGTGAAATGATAAACGGATGCGAAAGAAGCTTCTCCCTCCAGTCTATACGCTCGCGGAGCCACACTGCGAGAGGCACGGGGAAGCCAAGTTTCTTTCGCATCTGCGTTCTCGGTGGCACGAAGGCTTTTGAGGCCTTTCGTAATAGATACTTTGTGGTGCCATTCATAAATTTTAATCTATCGGGGATAGTCCGCGCAAAAGATGCAACTTCTTTATCAAGATAGGGTACGCGGACCTCTAATGAGTGCGCCATACTCATCTTATCTGCTTTTGCCAAAATATCTCCAACAAGCCATGTATTAATATCAATATACTGCATTTTTGTTGAATCAGAATATTTCTCTGTCTCTTTGTAAAGTGGGGAAAGGTCCATACGGTCATACTTCTTCCCTTTCCAAATAACCTCTGCATCCTCTGGAGAAAAGACTTTTGCATTTCCAATATAACGCTTCTCCAACTTTTTTTGATAACGGCGCAAATAATTCATTCCCCGTATTTCAAAAGGAAGTTTTAGGAGTAAAAAAATGAGTGTGCGTAAAAATGCTGGAATACGATTAAATTTTGCAAGAGAAAACGGCTCGCGATAAATATTGTACCCGCCGAAAAGTTCATCTGCTCCTTCGCCGGAGAGGACAACTTTCACCTGTTTGCTTGCCTCACGCGCAAGAAAGTAGAGTGCTACTGCAGAGGGGTCTGCGACAGGCTCATCAAAATGATATGCAATACGAGGAAGCTCTGCGAAATACTCATCAGGATCAAGTATTATTTCCTTATGAGATGTTTTTAGAAGAAGGGCTACTTCACGAGCCTCATCAAACTCATTTGTATCCTTCGCGCCGATTGTAAATGTTTTAAGTTCACCATGCGGGTGTACTGCGCGGATCGCGCCTACAATAAGTGCGCTATCCACTCCCCCGCTTAAAAATGCTCCCACCGGAACATCGCTTACCAAATGATGATCAACTGAGCCTAGAAGTACTTTTGAAAGCTCCTCCGCACCATCTTTCTCAGACATTTCTATATTTTCTTCAAAACCAAATTGCCAATATTTTTTCTCTTCTGCTTCACCAGTTTTTAAATCAATGAGAAGGGATGTCGCGGGCGGAAGCTTATAAATATCCAAAAAAAATGTCTCGCGCAATGGATTGTACTGATACGAAAGATAGTGAAAAATTGCTTCATCGTTTATTTCCTTTTTGTATTCAGGAAGAATAAGCAAACTTTTTATCTCTGACGCGATAGCACGAACCTTACCTTTTTCTATCCAATAATAAAGAGGTTTAATACCAAACTGATCGCGCGCGATCAACACTTTTCCTTTTTTCATATCATAAATAAAAAAAGTGAACATTCCGCGAAGTTCTTTCAAAACAGCATCGCCTTTTTCTTCGTACAGATGCAAAATTACTTCAGTGTCAGTGTGTGTCTTAAAAGTATGTCCACTCGCAATAAGTTCTCCACGAATTTTCTTAAAATTATAAATTTCTCCATTAAACACAACCACAAGGGAGCCATCCTCTGAAGAAATTGGTTGCTTCCCCCCCTTGGTGTCAATAATACTCAACCGTCGCATCCCGAAAGCAACTTCGTCATCAAGAAAAACCCCGGAATCATCGGGGCCACGGTGAACAATTCTCGAAAGCATCTCGTCGAGGATATCTCCAGCGTTTGATGAAGAATAATGAATAATACCAGCAATACCACACATAATTATCTTATTGTAGCATAACTCACTCTGTGTATGCTAAAATAGCAACAAATGGAAAAGGTACTTAAAAAAATAAAGTCTCTTATCCCGAAGTCTCTCTTTTCTATTGCCCAACCAATATATCATTATTTATTCGCTTTTTGGGGTGCTGTACGGTACGGCTTTCCATCTCGTCATCTCTATCTTGTTGGAATTACGGGAACAAAGGGAAAAACTACCACAAGCGAGCTAACCGCAGCGATTTTGGAAGAGGCAGGCTTTCGTGTTGCCCTTGCAAATACAAATCAGTTTAAAATTGCTGAACATACAGAGAAAAATTTGACAAAGAGAAGCATGTTGGGAAGAGCACTCCTTCAAAAATTTATTCGTAGCGCTGTCAATGCAAAATGTGACTACGCGGTTATTGAGATGACGTCTGAGGGCGCAAAACAATACCGTCACAGATTTCTAAATATGGATGCGCTCATATTTACTAACCTCTCTCCAGAACACATCGAGTCGCACGGTTCGTATGAAAAATATGTTGATGCAAAACTAAATCTTGCACGAGCACTCGAGAACGGAGAAGCGCAAAAACACACAATCGTAGCAAATATTGACGATATTGAAGGCGAGTCGTTCCTTTCGGTAGCTGTGGGAATAAAATGTCCCTACGGCCTTAATGATGCGCGACCGTTTTCGACCTCCACAAGTGGCTCAAGAATAACCTGGAAAAAAGAAATGATTAACCTCCATGTCCCTGGAGAATTTAATATTCTTAATGTTATTGCCGCAGCAACATTTGCAGAAAGTCGTGGAGTAAAGCAGGGAGTTATAAAAAAAGCTCTAGAGAAATTCACGCTTGTACGCGGGCGAATGGAAAAAATAGATCAAGGTCAAGATTTCTCGGTAATTGTAGACTATGCACATACTGCTGATTCACTAGATCGCGCATACAGTGTTTACCATGGCGTAAAGAAGATTTGTATTCTAGGTGGAACAGGTGGAGGACGAGATACCGCAAAGAGAAAAATAATGGGCGAAATCGCAGACAAACATTGCGAGTATATCATCCTCACGACCGAAGACCCTTATGATGAAGACCCAGAGGGTATTGCAAACGATGTCGCAAGTGGCATCACAAAACACTCTCACGAATTTATCTCCGACCGTCGCATGGCAATAAACAAAGCCTTTCACATGGCAAGAAATGGATGGGTAGTATTTATGACAGGAAAGGGCGCCGGTCCGTATATCATGGGGCCAAAAGGCCTTCGCACTCCATGGGATGACGCAACAGTTGCCCGCGAAGAACTTACGAAACTTAAATTTAAATAACTGATTTTTCTATCTTTAAATATAATCCATTGGGTCAAGATATGCATTAATGGCTGCAAGTGGCATAGTGTATATTCGTCCGCCACATGCCCTGCTTGGGCGACTTTCTACATTTACACCAGCACTAGCATACACTGAAATGTGGAGATGAGGCCCAGTCGAGTAACCAGTATTACCACTATAGCCCACAACATCACCAACATTTACCACCTGTCCCTTTGAAGCCTTTATGAGCGACAAGTGGGCATACACGCTTGCGAGACCGTTGTTGTAGCGAATCAGTATCCATTTACCAAAAGAAGCTTTTGAACAGGTAATATCTGTGTCTCCCGTGTCCGCAACAACACCGCTTTGCATCGCCTTGACTGGCGTACCGACACTCGCGCCGAAGTCAGTGCCATTATGCGTTCCTGATGTATAAAGCCGTGCAGAGGAGCTCGTTTTACCAAACTGCTGTGTGATGCGTATACTGTCTAGTGGTGGAGAAAATACCTTTGTTCCTCGTGGAGGAATAGATGATGGGTCAAGAATAAACTTGAGGGTTGACTCATAATCACGAAGTTCTTTTTCCAATGCATCCTTGAGTACAAGTTTATCTTTTAAAATCTTTTGATATCGGGATTCCTGACTACTTGTTTGAGTAAGGAGTTTTGTCGTCTGCTTCTTATTATCCTCTGTTATTTTTTTCTGGTCACCAAGGTTACTTTTTAGATCGAGGAGTTTTCCTTTTTCAGTTTTTTGTTTCTTATTTCTGTCTTCTAGTCCAGCCTTAAGCTGTTTTATTAATTCTACATTTTCATTTACCCCCGCACTAAACTGCTCAAGAGTGTCTAGATCATTCCAAAACCCTGAAAAACTTTGATTTGAAAATGCCACATGCACGAGGGAGCGTTCGTCACTCTCTTGTATTATGCGCAAGGCCTCCCTGAGCGATTGCCGACGCGCATTAAGTTCATCTTCTTTGTACGAAATCTCTGACCCAAGTTGGCGAATCTTCATATCTGTTGTATCTACTTTTGTTTGAGTAATTTTTATATCAGTTTCAAGCTTTTTTCGCGTGAGCTCTAGCGTGGCAATAGCATTTTTAAGTGTCTTCTTCTTCGTAGCAAGAGTCGTTAAATCTCCTTGATACTGTGCAATTTCAGCTTCGAGTTTTTGAATAGCATTTGTTTGTGTCGCTATTTTCTGCTCGAGATCTGCAATGGTTTGAGCCACTTCTGCGTGTACAAAGGACACCGAGATGAGGACAATCCCCCCTAGGATCGCAAAAATTGTAAATTGGTAAAAACGTATGAGCATAACATATTATACCATGAGCAACTTTATCGCTTCATTGACACGGTTGACGGTGACCTCCTTGCCCAGGATCTCCGCGAGGGTAAATGGGTCAGGAGACTTTTCACGCCCTGAAAGAGCGTATCGCATTGGCCAAAGCACACTCCCCCGCCCTACTTCTGTAGCAAAATCCCAGAGAGCGGCCTTTATGTGCTCTGCATCAAACGATTCCTCGCTTACACTTTGTAAAAGCACAACAACCTTCTGTAACTTTTCTGCGGTTCTCGTGCGGTCTGTATCATCTTTCCACAAAAGAGCCTCAAGGGGGTATGTTGGTTCATCAAAAAAGTATCCATACTCCCCTGATTCCGCGAGTGCACGAACTTCTCCAAAATGGGAAACGTGGTCTATGATAATAGGCACAATTTTCTCAAAAATTACAGGGTTATCTTCAGCCTTTGTACGAAGGACTCCAGGAAAAAAATTGAGGATACTTTCGCCAGCCCTCTCCTTACTGAGAAGCTTCATATAATGCTTGTTAAGCCATTTTAGTTTATCAATATTAAAGACAGCGCCACCTTTTTGGACTTTTTCTAATGTGAAAAGCTTTTGCATCTCGTCCAAGAATAAAACTTCTTGGTCGTTTCCTGGGTTCCATCCCATGAGTGCAACAAAGTTTAATATTGCCTCAGGAAGGTAGCCTTCCTCTCGATACTCGGTGACCGCGAGTGCGCCGTGGCGTTTAGAGAGTTTTGTCTTATCAGGAGCAAGGATCATCGGGAGATGTGTATACATAGGACGAGGTGCGCCTAGTGCCTCTTGTATGAGAATCTGTCTTGGTGTGTTTGAGATAGCATCGTCACCTCGAATAATGTGCGTAACGCCCATCTGAAAATCATCAATCACCACGGCGAAATTATAAAGAGGTGTTTCAAAATCTTTTGCAATGACAAAATCCTTTAGCTCCGTCGTGTCAAAAGAAATATCCCCGCGTGCTTCATCGCGAAAAGTGACAACACCGTTTGGATTTTTGAAACGAATCACCTCAGAGCGCTCCCCTTCCTCTGTCGGTTCTTCTTTTGAGATATACGCGCTTCCTTTTGCAATCAGTGTTTCGAGATATTTTTTATAAAGGTCCGCACGATCCGACTGACGATAAAAAACATCGTGTGTGAGTCCGAGCCACTTTAATCCGTCCAAAATATTGTCCTCAAATTCCTTCTTTGAGCGCTCCTTGTCGGTGTCCTCTATACGAAGAATAAATTTCCCATTATGTTGCTTTGCATACAGCCACGAATAAAGTGCGGTTCGAACGGAACCGATATGGAGTACTCCTGTTGGTGAGGGTGCAAATCGTGTAATTACCTGTCTCATATAATTATTTTAAAATTTGATGTCGGAGAAGAATAAGTAGGATCTGTTCTGCTATTTTCTCTGCTGCATCTGTTCGTGCAAAAACTTTAGCTGCGTCTTTCATTGCTGATCGTTTGTGTTCATCAATCATAAGCTGGTCTATTTCAGACAACAAAATATTAGGGGTGAGATTTGCCTCCTCAATAACTATCGCTCCACCTGCGCGCGCGTATGCGAAAGCATTTTTTCGTTGATGATCACCGTTTGACTCGGTGATGGGGATTAAGATCGCAGGAACACACCACGCTGCTATTTCAAAAATAGCTGACCCTGCGCGCGAAACTACGATTGTCGCTGCTTCCGCCGCAAGTTTCATTGATTCAGAATCAAGGTACCCATACACGTGGTAACGTGCCCTATTTGGATTATCTCCGAGCAGTCCATTTATTGTAAACTGGACGTCATCCTTATTTGTCTCACCCACTTGATGAAGAACCTGATATTTTTCAACCAGTCGTGGTGCAAGTGTCTCCATTTGACTATTGATAGTGCGTGCGCCCTGAGAACCTCCAAGAATAAGTAGCACTGGAATTTGTGGATCAAGACCGAGCTCTTTCCATGCATCTTTCCCAGACAAACCTAAAATTTCAGCACGTATTGGGTTGCCCGTGAGCGCTGTTTTTCCTTCTGGAAAAAATTGCGCTGCTTCCCCGTATGAAAGTGCAATCTTTTGCGCAAACTTGCCCGCCCACTCATTTACACGCCCAGGAACGCTGTCGGACTCATGAAGAATGACTGGGATACGAAAAAGGCGCGCAGCAAAAAGAACGGGGAAACTGGCAAACCCCCCTTTGCCAAAAACAACATCGGGGTACAATGCAAAAATTTGAAAAATCGCTTTGACTACACCCCATGCGGTTTTAAAAATGTCCAAAAAATTTTGTACAGAAAAATACGTGCGCCTTTTTCCTGCAGTTATTTTTATAAATTTTATCTTATTGTCATAAAGGAGTCGCTCATTGTAGGGCTCTGTCGACATATAGTAAAGCTCCGCGCTCGCAATTTTTTCACGCTCTAGAATTTTATTTAATTTTTCTGCAATGGCTATAATTGGGTAGAAATGCCCGCCAGTGCCACCTCCGGTAAAGAGAACTTTCATGCTAGTTTTTCTTAATGAGTGCAGCGAGTCTAGAAAAACTGCACCCGGTTAAATACGGTTTGAGGGCACTCTCAAACCGTGATTTCAAATTCTCTGTTCTATCAACGGAGAATTTTTTGTTGCTAGTATGTGATTTTATCATATGATTTAGTTACAATTTAATTTGAAATCATTTAACTGGGTAAGGAAATTACAGTCGCTTTGCTCTTTAATTTCTCTTAGAAATATTAAACAAAATACCGACCTCTAGAAATGCGAACAGGAGCGCTGTTCCACCATGACTAATAAAAACAAGGGGGACACCCGTGAGAGGAATGAGTCCCAGCATCGCGGCGATATTCGCAAATGACTGCGATACGATCAGTATAACAATTCCGACGGCTAAAAGCGACTCAAACATATCTGGGTTTCGTCGAGCTATTTGTATCCCACGAACTCCAAAAAGAAAGAACAGAATAATAATAAAGGCTCCTCCGATGAACCCAAACTCTTCCCCCGCCACCGCAAAAATGGAGTCTCCCGTTGGCTCAGGAAGTGAGCTAAACTTTTGGATACTCTGTCCAAATCCCCTCCCCGTAACACCGCCGGAACCAATAGCAAGAAGTGATTTTTGTATTTGATAACTTGCCCCTTGTGGATCACGTGAGGAATCGAGGTATGTGAGAATCCTCTCCCCTACATAAGGGCGCGTCATGGCGAGCACGCCCACTGAAAGAACGCCGATAATAAAGACGAGTAGAAAGTGGCGAATTTTCATTCCTCCGGCGAGCAACATTGCAATAATCGCCGCAAAAAGTACAGCAAATGTTCCCGTGTCTGGCTCTGCGAGCAGAATTATCGCGGGAAATAAAAGAATTCCCCCAGTAACAGCTAGTGCGTACTTCAGTGTGCCGATGCGTTCCCTGAAAAGCGGTAGCAGTGCGGCAAAGTATATTATGGTACCAAGTTTAAGAAATTCTGATGGCTGAAATGATATAAACCGAAGGTCAATCCAGCGATGCGCCCCGCCGTGCTCCATACCAACACCGGGGACGAACACCAGTAATGTGAGAATTATAGAACCAATAAAAAGATAGAGTGCGTTGGTTTGTAAAAATTTTAATGGAAACTTTATTGCAACAAATGCTGCTACAATAATTCCTAAAACAAGCCCGAACACCACCTGGTCAAATAATAAATCCTCGAGAGAGAATCCCTTCCTTGCAATAAGTCCAAAGGAAGCAGACGAAAAAATAAAAAATCCTGCAGTGGCAAGAAGGACGGTGAGGATGAGTAGCGGTCTATCAATTTTTGTCTTTTTCATCCCGTTAGAGACCCCGCCTGCCATCGCCTGACTGTCCAAAAGGACGATTAGGCAGTGGCGGGCAGGAGGAAACGCTTGAGTCTACTTTTTAGATAGCGCTTACCCATTCCCGATTTTAAATATATTTCTCTCGACC
>JAUSES010000068.1 GCA_030649835.1 bacterium | reverse complement strand
AGCCTCTTCAGCACCATCTTCTTCAACCCCCTCTCCCGTAAACGGAGGATGGAGTGCGTACGGTGCTTGTTCGGTAACTGCCTGTGGTTTAACGGGAACCCAAACGAGAACTTGTACGAACCCAACTCCTGCAAACGGGGGTGAGAGCTGTTCCGGAGAATCCACTCAGAGTTGTAGTACGAATGCGTGTGTGGTGGTGACTACGACCACTCCTGTGGTTGTATTCGTCCCATCTCCGGTCTCGACCGCGACTACATCAACTTCGTCCAGCACTGTCCCGTTGCTGACCGGCTCTACTCTAACTATCCCGGATTCTGAGGAATACTATGTGGGGGCAAGCACCACTGACGCCTTTGTTGCAACAGAAACCTACTTACTCAATATCATGGATACTTCCACTCCCTATACGTTATGGGGCTCACCACGCGCATATGATTTTAGTGGTAATGTTCCATTTGTAAATCCACTAACAGGCAAAGCTGATCCAGCTCAATTTCAATATTGGGACACTGCTCTGGGAGTGTCCGTTAATTTAAATGGCGATATGATGACTAATATGGGAGCTCCGGGAAAAGTCGACAAGCAGAAAAATATAAACGGGGACGACCTTACCATGGTGCGATATAACGAAGGAGATGGTATTACTGCCGGAAAGTGCCGGACCCAAGTAACTTCCTATGCGATTCCTCCACGCACTCATGTGCGTTGGGATTTGAACGTAGCTTTTGGCGCGGAGGATCCTCAAAATATTTGGACATTGACCCCAACGGGAACGAGCCCAGTTTTGTTTTGGCAAGTAAAAAGCCCTTCTCAAGGTAACCCGCCTTTAGCCGCAATTGTAGATACGGATTCACAAGATCCCACCAAACTCATGATCTTTTTTTCCTTGCGCGTAGGTACAGCCACTTCCCCACAGCGCATCGCTGAGGTTCATGGGCTTTCACGTAATACACTCATTCCTATTGTTATCGAAGCATTTCTGGATGAACGAGCTACAGTAGATGGAGGCAAAGGTGCACTAAGGATATCTGTAAATAATGTGGTGATAAAAGAAATGACAGGGCCTACTTTGGCGTTGGGGACGGGTACACACAACTGGTCAATGGATATGTATTTATATAACGAGCCATTGCCATATAAATACACCCGAGCCTCGTTCTGGAAAACAGCGAGAATGTTAGTTTTTCCAAAACCTACGCCGTAGATAATTTCGTGAAAAAATCAAGAGTCCAATTAGGACACCTAGAAATTGAAGTTTTTATGGTATCGGCGGAATTTAAACACTACACATCTGCAGTTTAGGTCTCGATTTTAAAAGTAGAGCAAATTTTGGTTGGGCAAAGGGTTTGTGGTATTCTTTGGAAATATGAGTGATGTACTAAGTAAAAAAGATGGAGATCAGAAAAACCACTCAGAAATTGCAAAGCGCGAGGAGGAAACCCTTGCGTTTTGGGAGTCGGCATATATTTTTGAAAAGTCGCTAGAACAAACAAAAGATGGGGAAGATTTTGTTTTTTATGATGGGCCGCCATTTGCGACAGGGCTTCCGCACTATGGGCACATCCTTGCAAGTGTTATTAAGGATGCAATTCCACGCTACCAAACGATGCGCGGGCGTAATGTACGTCGCGTATGGGGGTGGGACTGTCACGGCCTTCCTGTTGAAAACCTGGTTGAAAAGGAGCTTGGCCTTTTGCACAAAAAAGACATTGAAACGCTCGGTATTGAAAAATTCAACGAGGCGTGTCGCGCGTCTGTGTATCGCTACGACAAGGAGTGGAAAAAATTCATTCCCCGCATTGGCCGCTTTGTTGATATGGAGCACGAGTACAGCACGATGGATGCAAACTACACCGAGAGTGTGTGGTGGGCTTTTAAAACATTATATGAAAAAAATCTTGTATACCAGGGTTTCAAGCCTATGCACATTTGTCCACGTTGTGAGACGACACTTTCAAACAATGAAATAGCGCAGGGATACAAAGATATTACTGATATTTCGGTTACGGTAAAATTTGAAATAGTAAATGAACCCGGTACCTTTATTTTAGCATGGACTACAACCCCATGGACGCTCCCTGGGAATGTGGCGCTTGCAGTGAACCCAGAGGCAGAGTATCTAAAAGTTTCTATAGGAGAAGAAAAATATATTTTAGCAAAATCGCGCGTAGAGACAGCGCTCGCCGGGAAAGAGTACAAGGTTATTTCAGAAATGAAAGGGAAGGAACTCGTAGGAAAGTCCTACAAACCTATTTTTGATTATTATGCGAAGGACAAAACGTTAGAAAATCACGAAAATGGATGGAAAGTATATGGTGCAGATTTTGTGACTATGGAAAGTGGTACGGGGGTCGTGCATATTGCGCCCGCTTTTGGTGAGGACGATATGGCGCTCGGAATACGCGAAAAACTTCCGTTTATTCAGCATGTTGGCATGGATGGCACTATGAAAAAAGAAGTGCTTGATTTTGCGGGCGCATCTGTAAGACCAAAAGGAGGAGAAAAGGACGCGCATCAAGCGACAGATATCTTGATTATTAAACATCTCGCCGGAATAGGAGCGCTTTTTTCAAAAGAAAAAATTGTGCATGCATACCCACACTGTTGGCGCTGTGATACTCCGCTTCTCAACTACGCAGCACAGTCGTGGTTTGTAAAAGTGCCTGAGATTAAAGACAAGCTTCTCGCTGAAAACGCAAAGACTTCCTGGGTGCCAAAAAACATGCGTGATGGGCGCTTTGGTAAGTGGCTGGAGGGAGCGCGCGACTGGGCTATTTCCCGCTCGCGGTATTGGGGCGCACCTATCCCCGTGTGGGAATGTAAAAAATGCGACACTAGAAAAGTTTTTGGTTCTCGCGCGGAGCTTGCTGAACATACAAAAAAATCAGGCAATAAATACATTGTAATGCGCCACGGACAAGCAGAGAGTAACGCCCGTGGAATAGTAAGTTCGGAAGTTAATGGAAGTGAAGCGTTTGGGCTAACTGCCAATGGACGCGTTTCTGTAGAAAATGCAGCACAAAAACTCAAAGATAATAATATTGATATAATCATCACTTCACCATTTGCTCGCACGAGACAAACAGCTGATATCGTTGCTAGAGAAATTGGTTATGAGGTTGGAAAAATTATTGTCGATGAACGAATAAAAGAACTTGATGCTCGAGGGTTTAATGGGAAACCAATTAGTGAATATAGAGAGTATTTTTCTTCGCAGGAACAAAAATTTACGAAGCGTCCACAGGGAGGGGAGAATCTACTTGATGTAAAACGCAGAGCAATGGATTTTCTAGAAGAGATAGATAAACAATATCAAGGAAAAACAATTCTTATTGTCACTCATGAATATTCTGTGTGGATGCTTGTGGCAGGAGCTGAAGGCGCGGGAATTGCTCGTAGTCTTGAACTAAAAGATGGGAAAGAGGATTTTGTTTTACCAGGCGAAGTCACAAAACTTACTTTTACTCCATTTCCACACAATGCAGATTATGAATTTGATTTTCATTTGCCATATATCGACGAAGTAAATGTGGAGTGTATCTGCGGAGGAAAAATGTCTCGCGTGCCGTATGTGTTTGACTGCTGGTTTGAGTCAGGATCAATGCCATATGCACAGTTCCACTATCCGTTTGAAAACAAAGAACTCTTTGAGAAGAATTTTCCTGCGGATTTTATTGCAGAAGGAGTTGACCAAACCCGCGGGTGGTTCTACAGCATGATGGTGCTCTCGGCTGCACTTTTTGATAAGGCACCGTTTAAAAATGTAATTGTAAACGGAATGGTTCTCGCGGAGGATGGGCAAAAGATGTCAAAAAGTCTTAAAAATTACCCCGACCCAATTGATGTAATAAATAGATATGGAGTCGATGCTGTAAGATACTACCTTCTTTCTTCACCTATTGTGCATGCTGAGGATTTGGCGTTTGTTGAGCGTGGCGTTGATGAAGTGGTAAAAAAAATCATTATGCGTATTTCCAACGTATTGTCGTTTTACGAATTGTACCGTGGGGAAGAGCATGCGCCAACACATGCGCCCAACGTACTGGATATGTGGATATTTGCACGCTTAAAAGAAGTAACTTGTGAAGAGTCAGCGGCTCTTGATGCATACGAGATTGACCGCGCGGTGAAGCCACTCAATCTTTTTGTGGACGACCTCTCTACATGGTATGTGCGTCGCTCTAGAGACCGTTTTAAATCAGATGACGCTGACGACCGCGCACAAGCGATCAGCACCACGCGCATCGTTCTCACTGAGTTTTCAAAACTTATTGCGCCCATAATGCCTTTTCTCGCAGAAGATATTTATAAACGTGTAGGTGGAAAAAAAGAAAGTGTACATCTCGAAGGTTGGAGCGACATGTCGCCCCCTTTGTGCGAGGAGCATGAGACTGAGGCGCTTGTGAAAATGACAGAGGTACGCCGTATCGTATCGCTTGGGCTTGAAGCCCGCGCCAAAGCGGGGATAAAGGTGCGTCAGCCACTCACCCGACTGACGGTAAAAAACACAGAACTAAAAGGAAAAGATTATTACATTGCACTCATTTTGGATGAAGTAAACATTAAAGAAGTTGCCTTTGATAGTTCACTTATCGATGAGGTATCTCTTGATACAAATGTCACCCCAAACCTGAAGAGGGAAGGGCAACTTCGGGACTTACTTCGTGACATACAGGAGCTTCGTAAGGAGTCTAAACTTAACCCATCAGATATTATTACCCTGACTATTAAAACGACAGATGAAGGAAGAGCTCTCGTAGAAGAGTTTTCTCAGGAAATTAAAAAAACCGCACAGGTGAGCGAGATTGTATTTGGGGAAGTAGAAGGAACAGATGCTCTCGTCGATGGAATCGGCTTTGCGTTTGAAATAAGTAAATAGCTATGACGCATCACATTTACCACACCCGTGGTTTGATACTCATGAGCTCATTATCCGGCGAGTCAAATCGTTTTTATAAAATATTTACTGAGGAGCTCGGGCTCGTGGGGGCACATGCGCAGGCGGTGCGAGAGGGGAAGTCAAAACTGAGATACATCCTCCAAGACCACTCATTTGTAAACGTAGATTTGGTACGAGGAAAAGAAATGTGGAGAATAGTGAGTGCGGGCGCAGACCGAACTATTGAGAGTATTAAGAAAGACCCTACGCGCACAAAACTCTTTGCAGAGTTTTGTGCGCTCCTCGCGCGCCTTCTTCAGGGTGAGGGGTGCGACAGGGAGCTTTTTGAAGAAGCAGAAAGGGTGGTTACTTTTTTGGAAAAAGAAAGAATTAAACCAGAACTAATACTTTCTTTTGAAACCCTCTATACCTTACGTGTGCTGGTTCATCTAGGGTACTTAAACAGCGAAGGGTATGATGATTTTCTAGTAGCAGATCCATACAAAAGCGAAATACTACAGGGCTTTGAAAAAATTCGCCTCACCGTGCTCCCTCAAATAAACGAAGCGTTTAATGCTTCACATTTGTAATCATGTTATAATATTAAAATGTCAGACGATATAAAGAGTAAAATAGCGGACCTTGAAAAGGAACTCTATTCGAAAGATTTCAAATCACATCGCGTGGAAGACATTCTTCCTCATAAAGAGTCCACGGCAACACCAACATGGGAAAGTGCACCTGAAGCGCCTACTTTTCTTGACGAGGAGACAAAAGCATTAAAACATCATTCTATCTTGAAAAAATTTGTTAAATTTTCGCTCTGGTTTTTTGTTCTTGCAGTTATTGTCGCTGTGGTTATTTGGTGGCGAGGGTCAAATATCATCTCTGGAGAAAATATTCAAATTAAAATTGAAAATCCAGTAGCGGTAGCAGGAGGAGAACCATTTGATACAAAATTTACTATTGTTAATAACAACAAGGTGCCTATAGATGCTGCGACCCTTCTTGTGGAATATCCTACAGGATTTTATTCTGCTCCTGGTGGTACTGAGCTTCTCCGTACTGCGAAAGATTTAGGGCCACTCAAAGTTGGGCAGTCAATCACGGAGATAGTGAACGCGACACTATATGGTGAAGAAAATACAAATAGGGAAGTTGGAGTGACTCTCGAGTATCAGATGGCAGGGTCAAATGCGACCATAAAGAAGAAAGCGATGTATCAGATAAAACTTTCTTCTTCCCCAATAAATATTAAACTTTCGATTCCTAAAAATACAAGCTCGGGACAGGAAATAGAATTTAATATTGATATAGAGTCAAACAGTAAGGAGGCACTCCCTGCGCTCATCACAGAAGTAACATATGCACCAGGATTTACGTTTCAAAACGCTACTCCAGCGCCAACATATGGCAATAATATTTGGGGTATTTCGGGGCTTTCATCGCAAGAAAAGCGTACGATAAAAGTTCGTGGCATCCTTGAGGGGCAAGAGGGTGAAGAAAAATTTACAAAAATTTCTATTGGGACTGAAAGCGTAAAAGATGAGCGACATATTGGCATTATGTATAATGCCTCCACTGAGTCGAGTATTATCACGAAGCCATTTTTGGCAATACAAACTTCAGTGAACAACAACAGTGCACAGGATACGGTCACGTCGTTGGGTAAGGGTGTACGTGTGGATATATTGTGGCAAAACAACAACCCCACAAAAGTAACTGATGTTGTGTTTGAGGTAAAGCTCAAGGGGGCTGCGCTTGATAAATATTCCCTCTATGCGTCTACCGGTGGGTATTACCGCTCTATAGACAACACCGTAGTATGGGACAAATCGGGAGATCAAGCACTTGCATCTCTTGATCCTGGCGCAAAAGGTTCCATGAGCTTTAGTTTTTCTCCGATTGCCCTCGGTGTAGATGCGATGCGACTTATAAAAAATCCGCAGATTATTTTTGAAATACGTGCACGAGGAGGGCTCTTGACTGATTCTGCTTCAGAAAACTATTCAACTTTTTTGACACGGAGTGTAAAATTTGAAACAGAGGTGCGCCTCGGAGCAAAAGGACTCTACTTTTCTGGGCCATTTCAGAACACGGGGCCAATACCCCCACAAGCAGACAAACCTACGACATATACGATTAGCCTTACCGCAAGAAATTCAGCAAACAATGTTTCTAGTGTGATAGCAAAAACAACACTTCCAATTTATACGAAATGGTTGGGGAAGATTTATCCAGAAGGGGAGAACATTACTTTTGATGAAAATAGAGGTGAGGTAACGTGGAACGTGGGACGTATTCCTGCAGGGGGGTCTCGCGATGCGTCGTTTCAGATTTCTTTTTTGCCAAGCATAAGTCACATCAATCACGCACCACTTCTCACGGGGGACTTCTCTCTTTCTGGTACCGATGATTTTACTAAAACTGAAATTTCTGATAAAAAACAGGCCCTCACGACCTACATTTCTTCTGATCCACAATTTAGTGCGAACGACGCAAATGTGGTACAGTAAGGCAGTTAGTAGTTAGTAGTTGGTAGCTTTTAGGTGTTAGCAAATTATCCCCAAACCTAAAACCTGTTAACTAACACCTAAAATCTCCTTATATGAAACCCTATCCTCCCGAAATGATGGAAAAGCTAGTGTCGCTTTGCAAGAGGCGAGGCTTTATTTATCAAGGTTCCGAAATATACGGCGGGCTTGCGGGTACCTATGATTATGGTCCTCTCGGAACCGCGCTCAAAAATAATATCAAGAATCTGTGGTGGAAAATGTTTGTGGATGGCCGTGATGATATGTATGGAGTGGACGCGTCTATTTTAATGAACCCAAAAGTGTGGGAAACTACGGGCCACGTAGCAGGTTTTTCCGACCCACTTTCTGAATGCACAAAGTGCAAAAAGCGTTTTCGTGTGGATCATTTGGAGGACAAGTTAAAGTGCCCCGCCTGCGGCGGGGCCCTAGGCCCTGAGCGACAGTTCAATATGATGCTTTCTACAAAAGTAGGAGCGATGGAAGACTCATCGTCCATTTCCTATCTTCGACCCGAGACTGCACAGGGAATGTTCGTCAATTTTAAAAATGTTGTGAACTCGTTTCATCCAAAGATGCCGTTTGGATTGGGGCAAATTGGTAAGGCTTTTAGAAACGAAATCACTCCGCGCGATTTTATTTTTCGCCTCCGAGAGCTCGAGCAAATGGAGATTGAATATTTCGTAAAAGAAAGTGACTGGGCGCGCGCATTTGAAGAGTGGCGTGTAGCGATGGGTGCCTGGATTGAGATGATTGGTATTGATAGTGAAAGAGTACATGAGGTGGAGATAGGCGATGGCGACCGCGCACACTATTCCAAGCGTACGATTGATTTTGAATTTGATTACCCATTTGGACAAAAAGAGTTGTACGGTCTCGCATACCGAACAGACTTTGATCTTTCGCGACACAGTGAGGCAAGTAAGGTAGATTTGTCATACCGTGATGAAGAAGTAGGAGATAAGTTTACTCCGCATGTGATCGAACCTTCTTTTGGCCTCGACCGTACAATGCTCGCTGTCCTTTTGTCTGCCTATACCGAAGACACGATGGGGGATGCACCACGTGAGTATTTGAAATTTCACCCTCGCGTTGCACCCATTAAGGCCGCTGTATCACCACTTCTCAAAAACAAACCCGAGCTTGTTGAAAAAGCACGAGAGGTATACGCGATGCTTAAAAAAGAAATTCCTCAAATAATGTGGGACGACAACGGCAATGTGGGAAAGCGCTACCGCCGTCAGGACGAAATTGGCACGCCATTCTGCGTGACTATCGACTTTGACACTTTAGGAGAAACTCCCGAGCACAAAGACACCGTCACTATCCGCGACCGCGACACCGGCACTCAAACCCGCCTCCCTATAAGCGACTTGACAAACTACCTCAAAAGATCTTTACTATAGCTGTAGTACTTGTTTTTTGATGACTATCGAGGAGAATTAGTATGAGTACCTATTTTGTTCTATTGCTACTACTTTTGCTGTTTCTTTTAATGACCGGAGTATGGTATTTCCTGCCCCTTCGCGAATTTTTCGAGCTTTGTTCTGTTTTTACACTAGTCCTGGCTGTCGTTGGAATAGTGTTGATTTTCTACATGTTAATTCGCGATAGAAAGAAACTTTTTGGTTGCATAGATCAAAAAGTTAAAAGATACTAGAGTAGTCTCACCCCGTTAATCGTTATTTATGAAAGGAGTACAGAATGAGCATGAACGCAGAAAAAGTCGTTGGTCTTTTTTATCTTTCTTTCGATGTTTTAATGGTGATGTTGCTTCTTTTCTACGCTTTTAAAGGAAGAAAGAAGAGTCATCACCCCCACAAATGAATGACACAAAAGACCCTCAAGAGAGGGTCTTTTATACAAGCGGGATCACAAAATTTGACAATCTGATTTAAAAATGCGATAAAGTAAGGAGCTCGGTTTTTTAAGAGTTTTCATAATTATTGAAGGGAAGGTTTTATGGGAAACTTTTTTGCAGTTGGGATTGCTTTTGTTTGTTTTGCCACGTGTTTCAAATTGAGGAGAAATTCCACAAAGGTGCGAAGAGCAGGAGCTGTTACGGGAGTCATTGTTTTTTTACAATCATTCTATTTGTGATTAAATACAAAAGTATTTTAATGAAAGAAAACAAACAAGTTGTTGCTCATTCACTCGCACCCGATACAGGCGTTGTTCAACAAGAAGATATCATAATGCCACCGATTAAACTCACTTGTCCGATTGATGGCATGTGTAGAAAAAGGTGAGCTGATCCGAGCCCCTCCTTTTAAAGGAGGGGTTTTTGCTTGTGTTTGGTCTGTGCTACATTGAGGGACTTGTTCCGTTAGAAGTTTCTCTTAAATTTAGTTAAAGTGTGGTATAATCTACTAACGAAAGTAGTAATAACGGAATCAATTTTTAATAAATAAACTTCTAACGGGATGAAATTCAAGAAAAAGGTATTGCCCAATGGACTCCGAATGATTGCGGTGCCGATGGTGGATAATCCTACTGTTACGGTACTCGTTCTCGTAGAAGCTGGCTCAAAGTATGAATCAAAAGAGAAAAACGGCATCTCGCATTTTCTTGAGCACATGTGTTTCAAGGGTACGACCACGCGCCCCAACACGAGTGACCTCTCTAAGGAGCTTGATACTCTCGGGTGCGAATTCAACGCATTTACGGGGCAGGAATACACTGGATACTATGCAAAGGGCAAAGCGGGAGACTTTCCTAAACTTATTGATATTATTTCAGACCTCTACATAAACCCGCTTCTCAAAGAAGATGAAATTCAAAAAGAAAAGGGCGTGATTGTGGACGAGATAAATATGTACGACGACATGCCAATGCAAAAAGTACATGAAGTGTGGATGGATTTACTATACGGTGATCAGCCGGCAGGGTGGGCTATTACGGGTGAGCGCGATGTCGTGAGAGGCATGTCGAGGAAGGACTTCGTCGCCTATCGCAAAGCGCATTATGTCGCAGGCGCGACAACAGTTATTGTGTCGGGCAACGTTGATGCAAGTGTTGCATTTAAAGAAATTTCAAAAAAGTTTAAAGGTATCGCTGAAAATAAAAAAGGTGGCAAGAAAAAAACGCGCGACACGCAGTCAGCACCGCAGGTTGCTCTCAAACACAAAGAAACAGACCAAACACATTTTATTCTCGGCGTCCGTACCTTTCCTGTGTATGATAAGCGCAACCCAATTCTTTCGGTGCTCGGCGGAGTTCTCGGGAGCGGAATGTCATCACGACTTTTTAGAAAAATAAGAGGTGAGATGGGAGTGGGGTATTATGTGAACGCTGGGAATAGTACTTCAACAGACAGCGGATACTTTGCGGTATCGGCAGGTGTAGCAAATGACCGCTTGGAAGAAGTTTTGCGAGCTGTAATGGTAGAGCTTGATAGTGTGAAAAATAGCCTTGTCCCTGAAGATGAAATTTCCAAAGTAAAAGAACATTTAATTGGAAGGACGTATCTCGGGCTTGAGTCCTCTGACGACCTTGCGGAATATTATGGCATGCAGGAAATAATGCGTCGTGAAATTCGCACGCCAAAAGAGCGCGAGAAGATTATCCGTTCTGTAACTGCGGAAGAAATTCGCAATATGGCACGCAAAATCTTTGTAGAGAAAAATTTAAACCTAGCGCTCATTGGACCAGCCAATGATGAGAAGGCACTCAAATCCCTTCTTAAATTTTAATTGTCATAAAAATCCCCCTCCGCGCAATAAACAGCTATAGCTGTTTATTGCGCGGAGGGGGTTTTTGCAACTAGAGATTGGCAGTTACCTATTTTATGGTATTATGTCTTTATGAAACCTCCTCAAAACGACACCGTTATTTCCATCACCGCGGGCACTATTGTAAAGTGTCTCGCGATTGTTGTGGGCGCGTGGGTGCTTTGGATTTTGCGCGACCTCGTGATGGTTATTGTCACTTCGGTCATTCTTGCGTCCTCTATAGAGCCGGGAATAAAGTTTTTTTCAAAGCTTCGGATTCATCGCATCCCCGCAGTGCTTATGATGTATGTTGCTATTGCTGGGTTGTTTTTTTCTATTATCGTTGCGTTTGTCCCACCAATAATAGACGAGGCCTCAGAAATTACCCAGAAACTTCCAAGTATGATGGAGTCCATCGACAAAAATATTTTGGGAGACAAGGGAATTTTAACGAATGCATTTTGGAGTAATAGTAAATCAGGAGTAACTTCTGTAAACCCAGCGTTTGAGGAATTGTTTGGTAAAATTATCGGTGTTGGATCTGCCTCGGAAAACGTCTTTGGAGCAGCGGGGGCAGTTTTTGGAGGGATGTTTAGTTTCGTGCTCATTGTCGTTCTCTCGTTTTATTTTGCGATGCAAGAGCGGGGCATTGAAAATTTTTTAAGAATTATTATGCCGTTTGACAGTGAAGAGTATGCAATAAATCTTTGGGAACGATCAAAGGCAAAAATTGGCAAATGGATGCAAGGACAACTCTTGCTCGGTGTGCTTATTTTTGTTCTGGTATATTTGGGGCTTACCATTTTGGGAGTGCCATATGCGATGTCCCTAGCCCTCCTTGCAGGAGTGCTAGAAATTATACCGGTGTTTGGGCCAATCCTCTCCGCGATTCCGGGAGTCATCATTGCTTTTACTGTTGGAGGTCCGACTCTTGCAGCCTTTGTTGCAGGATACTACCTCCTTGTTCAGCAGTTTGAGAGCCACCTTATCTATCCACTCGTGGTACGAAAGGTTGTAGGGGTTCCGCCTATTCTTGTAATCCTTGCTCTTATTATCGGTGCAAAACTCGGCGGATTTTTGGGAATTCTTATTTCTGTTCCCGTTGCGGCGGCCATTATGGAGCTCGTAGAGGACATAGAACGAAAAAAAGGTATGATTGTTTAAAAAATACTTAAGAATACTTGTCCCGTCAGAAATTTCTCTGTATATTACACAAATAAAGACTGGCAACAAGGGAAACAAATAATAACAATGACTGAATCAAATAACCAAATTTCCATCGGGATGAGCGAGAAAAAATTTTACATTACGACCGCACTTCCGTATATGAATGCCCATCTTCATGTGGGGCATGCGTATGCCTTTGTATTTGCAGATATCCTTGCGCGATATCATAGAAGTATTGGCGACAAAACTTTTTTTCTCACTGGTTCCGATGAACATGGAGATAAAATCGTCCGCGCTGCACAAAACGAAGGGTTAAGCCCTCAGGCGTTTGTGAATACTAATGTAGAAAAATTCAAGAATCTTTTACAGAGACTTTCCGTTACAAACGACGTATTTATTCGTACCTCAGACCAGGAACAGCATTGGCCGGGCGCACAAAAGCTCTGGCTTGCACTAGAAGAAGCAGGTGATATTTACAAAGGTGTATATAAAGGGCTCTATTGTGTTGGCTGTGAAGCATTTATAACAGAAAAAGAATTGGTAAATGGAAAATGTATGCACCACGACACGGTGCCAGAATATATTGAAGAAGAAAACTATTTTTTTAGGCTTTCAAAATATGGAACAGAGATAAAACGTCTACTTGAAAGTGGTGAATTTAAAATCACCCCACGTTCACGTGCAAATGAGATAATTTCACTGATTTCATCACTCGGGGGAGAGACTGATTTAGGAGATGTGAGCATTTCTCGCCCTGAGCGCGCAATACCCTGGGGGATACCAGTGCCAAACGACCCCGCTCAGCTTATGTATGTGTGGTGCGACGCGCTCTCAAATTATATTTCAGCACTAGGATACGGAAGTAGTAATGAAGAGAATTTTAAAACATTTTGGCCGGCAGACATACAGGTTGTAGGGAAGGATATAGTTCGATTTCACGCGCTCCTTTGGCCTGCGATTCTTCTCTCTGCAAACCTTCCCCTTCCACACGAGCTTTTTGTACACGGGTTTGTTACCTCTGGTGGTAGAAAAATGTCGAAATCAATTGGTAATATTTTGAGCACAGAGGATTTTCTTGATGAGTATGGTACCGACGCATTTCGTTATTATTTTACGAGAGAGATTTCTCCTACAGAGGACGGGGATTTAACCAATGAAAAGTTTAAAGAAGTATATAATGCAAATCTTGCAAACGGATTAGGGAACCTTGTTTCCCGCACACTCAAAATGGCTGAGCAATATTTTGGAGGGGTTGTATCGGGGGATTCTATGCGCGTTCCGCCAGTGCGCACAAAAATTGTTGCGGTAGAAACTTTCGGCAACATAGAGGGCGTAAATATTCCGTACCTTGTTACCAACGACATTCTTCCACGATACCACAAGCATATGTCAGCCAATGAAGTAAACAGAGCTGCCGATGTTGCGTGGGAGCTCATCGGCTATCTAGATCAATTTATCGCAGACTATGAACCGTTTAAACTCGTAAAGACTGATAAAGATTCTACGGAGAATATTATCTGGGGGCTTTTGTACGGACTTCGAGAGATAAGTGAAATGCTTGACCCAATGATGCCCGATACCGCAAAGAGGATCTCGCTACTTGTTGGAGCTACGGCTACGAATGGTGATGAAATAGTTTTTAATACAAAAACCCTCGCCGAACCATTATTTATGCGCAAAGACTAATGATGCCTAATTTTTTTGATATCCATGCGCACGTAAATGACGCACGTTTTGACGAAGACCGAAACGAAGTGCTTGCGCGCATGCGCGAGACGGGGACATCTGCGATTATGGTGGGCACGGATTATAAAAGCTCACAGGATTGTGTTGCGATGGCTGGGCCTTCAGAAAGCGGTGTGTATGCAACTATCGGTGTGCACCCGATTGATGACAGAGATGAAAAATTTAGCGAGGAGCTTTTTGCGGAGCTTGCAGAGAGCCCTCGTGTGGTAGCGATAGGTGAGTGCGGGCTAGACTATTCACGACTTGTGGATGTTCCGGATATTGAGGCAGAAAAAGAGCGCCAGCGAGAGCTTTTTGAAACACAGATAGATTTTGCGCTTGCGCAAAATCTACCCCTCATGCTCCATGTGCGCGACAGCGACAAAAAACTCGCAGACGCCCACCGAGATGTACTAGATATTTTAAAAACAAAGAAAAATATGGCGGCCTGCCCGCCACTGCCTATCGCTCAAAGGGATCAGTCGGGCGATGGCAGGCGGGGGGAGAGGCTTCGTGGTAATGTGCATTTTTTCTCACAAACGATAGACATCGCACGCGAATATTTTTTTCTTGGTTTTACCATTTCATTCACGGGTGTCATTACATTTTCTCACGAGTACGATGAGGTTGTACGTCTCGCTCCCTTGGATAAAATAATGTCCGAAACTGACTGTCCCTACGTTACTCCCATACCGTATCGCGGAAAAAGAAACGAACCAATCTACGTGGAAGAAATCGTTAAAAAAATAGCCGAAATCCGCTCCGAGGATTTCGAAACCGTCCGCGCAATACTTGTCCAAAACGCTCTGAGAGTTTTTAATATTTAATTTTAAACTCTTAGCTTGACCCCCCCCGTGTAAACATGATAGACTCGCCACGGATGTTGCATTTCGCACATCCAACTTACTCAAGGAGGATATAAATGAATTTATCATAGTTCTTTAAAACAAATATGTTACACTCAAACTCAATCTGTCTCACTAATCATATATGAGGAATCTCACAATGAAAACAAAACTGTTAATTCTGTTTGGCATTACACTTGCTGGACTTTCCGCATTTGCGGTGGCGCAAAATCAAGACATTCCTATTTGGAAGCAAGACTTGCAGAATATGAAATTTGGAGGAGAAAATCTTTCTGATGATATATCAGCACTCTTGACATCTATGCAGGGTATTCAAGCTGAGGAATCTGCATATCTTGACGATGACAAGGCGATCTATGTTTCTCGTCCCAACGACCTCAATGAAAAATCTTCACGAAGGAAAATTGCAGATGACGCGGATTATATCTTCGGCACGCAGGGAGATACTGTCCTCTTTGGGAAAAATTCAAGAATGATAGGAGAAGCCGGCGGTTCAGAGCTATGGATTACTGATGTTGTGTCAGGAACATCGCGTAAATTTTCTAATGATGTAGTGAATTGGGCATCAATTTCTCCATCAGGAAAGCTAGTAGCAATATCTACTCTTGATAGTTTTGAGATTAGCCTTTTTAGCAAAGACGGCGTACTTCTTAAAAAAATAAATGGTAATGGTACAGCTCCCTTATTTTCTCCGGATAGTAAATTTCTTGCTTATGTAAAACTTGCGAGTTCTGGATTAGATTTGATGCAAGGCATTGCTGTTTATAACATCGAAACGCAAAAGGAAACAATTTTAACTGTCGAAAAGGACGACTACGAGCCTATCGCGTTTTCTCCCGATGGGAGGAAATTGTATTTCAATTCAGGAAGAGGTCAAGGTCTTGTTTCCGATCAATATAAAGGAGCCCCATTTCAGACGCCTTTATGGGTTGTTGATCTTTTAAGTGGGGATGTGAAGCAGTTGGATAGTCGTAGCGAAAAAGGACAAGTTGTTTTCCTGCAAAGAAATTCAATAATCCACTCCTCGGATGGATCAGCAATGATTTCTATGGCTGGGGACGGTCTCGGTGTTATCAATTTCAACAAAGATGGAGATGCTGTGTCGGCAAAGTTCGTTGGTCCGAATGGCACAAATCTTCGTTGGTTCAAACAAGACGAGATCATTGCTTACCGTACTAAAGGATTTAAGGGTAAATATTGGGAATTCTTTTCCATTAAGTAACGCAATTCACAAACTAAAAGGAGATTGAAAATGAAAAAAGCCATGCTGGCTGGACTAGTTTTATTTGGGACAAGTTTCTTTGCGGAAGCGGCAACCCTTCATCGGTGGCCACTTGACTACTTTGCTCCCACTACGTATTCACGTTGGTATGATCACAATCACAGTACTGGGTCTACTCGTCGTTATGACGCTTCAACAAATCGCCTTAACGAGGACGAACATCACGGTACGGATATTTTAGGCAACATATCGCCGACATATATTCGATCAGGAGCGTGGGGTAGTTTGTACTACGGCTTGAACAGTTGTAATGATAATGAAGGAATATACAGCACTTGCGGTGGTGGTTATGGAAACCATGTTAGGATCTTTCATAACGACGGAAGTGGCAGGGTTACTATTTACGCGCACATGCTTAAGGGGACAGTAGTTGGGCCAATGTCTATCTTGTGTGGAGGGACTGTTGGCCTTATGGGAAATTCTGGGGCATCAACAGGGACCCATCTTCATATGGAAATATGGACGAGTAGGTATGTTAGCCCAGCAAGTCCCCACACGGACCGCCTAGATTTATTCGGTGGTCCGGGGAATACGAGCAGTACGGGAAGCTTTTGGGTCGCTCAAAACGGTACCAATGCACCAGCATATCCGTCATTGTCGTGTCAGTAGTATCTCAGTGTTCATAAAAAATTAGTTCTTTAAGTTTCAGTTTACACCCCCGAGATTTTTTCGGGGGTGTTTTATATTTCCGGGTTTTTTGACTTATGGCCACCCCTCTGGTAGTATACGAGAGTTATAAGCGACGTAGAGCGAGGGAAATACAAAAACTCTTTTTTGTATTTCAGAGCCGAGGAGCTTATATAAGAGCGAAGCTGCTTTTATCAGGTTAACGGGGGGAACCCCAAAGGGTCTGCTTAAGGGCAGATTTAATTGAAAATATGGATCATAATGAACACACGGAGCCTCGCGTATATGAGCTAGGCTACCATCTCGTTCCAACGCTTTCATCGGAGCAAATCCCTGAAGCGTCGGGAGCCGTGCGTGGTATGATTGAACGGATTTCCAAGGAAATAATTGCCGAGGAACTACCCGTATTCATCGACCTCGCCTATCAGATTGTAAAAACAATCGACCACAAGAATAAGCGTTTTGACGAAGCTTATTTCGGATGGATTAAGTTTGAAGGAACTCCCTCAGGGATCGCAGAATTAGAAGAGGCACTTAAGAAAGACGAAAACGTTCTTCGCTATATGGTGGTAAAAACTATTCGCGAGAATACATTTATTGCAAAGAAATTTACCGGAGCAAAGGTAAAGGAGCTCGAATTGGAACCAGAAGTTGCGGTGAACGAAGAAGCTATTCTTGAAGAGGCTACCTCTGATGAAGCACTGGACAAGGTCATTGAAGAATTGGTAGCATAAGGATAAGAATTTCAAATGTTTAATTTCAAATTTCTAAATAAATTTTAATTTCTTAATTTTAAAATTAAAGAATTAAAACATTATTTAAAAATTAAAAATTTAGCATTAAAAATTAAATTGACTTCTTATTATAAGTAACCACAAAAAATCGATGTATATCAACAAAGCAATGGTGTATGGGAACTTGACTCGCGACCCAGAAATGCGCGCGATTCCTTCTGGACAGCAAGTGGCGAGCTTTAGTCTTGCGACCAATCGTGTCTGGAAAGACAAAGCGGGTAGCAAGCAGGAAAGTGTGGACTATCACAACATAGTGATGTACGGAAAACTTGCTGAGCTTGCAGCGCAGTATCTTAAAAAGGGAAGCGGTGTCTATGTAGAGGGACGCATGCAAACAAGAAGTTGGGATGATGCTACTTCAGGTGGTAAAAAATATCGCATGGAGGTAGTCGCCGACACGATGCAGTTTGGTCCACGCGCAGGAGGCGCGACAGCATCTTCTGGAAGCTATTCACCCGCATCTGGAGCACCAGCAAAAGGCGCACAGGCGCCCGAACCACTTGAGACTATTGAGTATCCGCAGGAAGATATTAACCCCGACGATATCCCTTTCTAATTTGAACATACGCAGTCGGCACATTACTTCGTTGACAGCACTGGTTTTTCGCTCGCAGTATTACTATACAGCTCGGTCGAAACCATCACTGTCGCCTCGTACTGTACTCAACTGCCTAAGTTCAAAAAAATTAAAACACTAAACTTATTATGATGAAAACAAACACACAATGTTACTTTACGACAAACAATGTAAAGCAAATCGACTATAAAGATATTGATATCTTGAAAAAGTTTCTTACTCCGCACGCACGCATGACCGCAGGAAGACGAAATGGCGTATGCGCAAAGCATCAGCGTCAGCTTTCACAGGCCATAAAGCGCTCACGATTTATGGCACTTTTGCCATTCGTATCGAAGTAAAATAGGGGAACCATCGGGACAGGAAGAACAGGGGGAACGTGGGGAACCTAAAGACAAAACGCCCAGTCGCTACGCGACTGGGCGTTTTGTTGCATTTGTTTTTTTGTTCCCCTTGTCCCAAATGTTCCCCACGTTCCCGAAACTATTTCTTGTCCACTCGCTCGGAGTATTCTCCAGTCTCTGTGTTAATACGAATCAAGTCTCCTTCGTGAATAAACATAGGTACATTTATAGTCGCGCCAGTTTCAAGGGTTACATTGTTTGAACCACCCGACACCGTATTCCCGCGGACTGCTGGAGGCGCTTCTTTTACCAAAAGCTCCACCTTAATAGGGAGACGCACACTAATCACTTTCTCGTCAAAAAGCATTGCGGTAACGTTTGTATTTGGCTTCAAAAATCCTTCCTTCCCATCCAAAACTTCCGTTTTGAGAGAGAAGCGGTCTGACGGGTCTTTTATAGAACAGAACCACGACTCACCTTTACCCGAGTAAAGATACTTAATCTCCTTCGACTCAATATCGGCCTCTTCTGCGCGGTCTGACTGCTGAAATGTCTCCTCCACAACACGACCTGTAATGAGGTGCTTGAGCTTTGTTTGGTTGGTAGGGCGACGCTTCTGCTTCTGTGCCACATGAGAGGACATAACAATAAATGGTTCGCCCTTCAGAACAATACATTTCCCAGGTTTAATTTCATTGTAATCAATAATTGCCATAATCCGCCAATCTTACTGGGTTTTCTAAGAAATTGCAACGCCCCATGGGGAAACAAAATCAATTGCCAGTAGGGAGAGTTTTGTGTAGAGTGGTAGAGGTGATTTAAGGGTTCCTTTTGAAACTATTACAGGGAGACAAGTATGGACATATTACTCGTAAACCCACGGGGCTTTTGCGCCGGCGTGGATCGCGCTATTGAAATGGTTGAACGAGCACTCGCAATATATGGTGCACCGATCTATGTGCGCCACGAAGTGGTGCATAATAAATTTGTAGTGGATAATCTGCGTCAAAAAGGCGCTGTGTTTATCGAGGACTTGGCCGATGTCCCAGTTGGCAATATGCTCATCTTTAGCGCTCACGGAGTATCCCAAGCAGTGCGACAGGAAGCTGAAGCGCGCGACCTGATTATTTTCGATGCCACATGTCCCTTGGTAACCAAGGTACACATGGAAGTCAAACAGCTTCGCGAACGGGGTATGGAAATCATCATGATCGGACACTCTGGGCACCCCGAGGTGGAAGGCACCATGGGCCAGGGTGAGGGCGGTATGTATCTGGTGGAGTCACTGGCTGATATAGCGAGAATAAGGGTGAATAACGAAAGCCACCTTGCTTTCGTAACACAAACGACGCTTTCAGTAGATGACACCGAAAAAATTGTTTCTGCACTCAAAGCACGCTTCCCAGCTATCATTGGCCCCAAAAAAGAAGATATCTGTTACGCCACACAAAACCGCCAAGATGCGGTGAAAGCGCTGCTTGAAAAACAGTGCGATGTGATCATCGTGGTCGGTTCACCAAACAGCTCCAACTCCAATCGCCTTCGGGAAGTTGCAGAAGGTGCGGGCGTGTCAGCGCATTTGATTGATAATGATGATGATCTTTTCGGTAAATGGTTTGTTGGGAAAACCCGCATTGGGGTGACCTCAGGAGCATCTGCTCCAGAAGTACTGGTGCAGAGAGTTGTCGCGCGACTCAGGGAGCTATTCGGCGGAGAAGTTATTGAGCTCAAAGGAGTGGAAGAAAATGTTATCTTCCATCTTCCGAAATCACTGATTTAAGGTAAAAGATTAACTAGCAACAAGGCGAATTTCTGAAAAGAAGTTCGCCTTGGATTATTTTATGAGTACCTGTCTTTGCGAGTACTCGAAGCAATCCAGGATTGTATGCCGCAAACTCTGGGTTGCTTCACTGTTCATTCAGCAGAATGACTCTTGGAGAAGCAAAGACATACTGACTTTACTCTGTTTCTTTTAGCTTCGCCCGTATCTCCTTCAGTAGGGAAGTGCGAACTGATTTATTTTCCTTGTCAAAAAGAAATGTGCACGCAGAGTCATAGCCACGGCCAATTTTAACATCACCGTATGCATACGAAGAACTACTCTTCTGCAAAATCTCAAACTTTTCTCCAAGTCCCAAGATTTCACCCTCTTGTGAAATGCCTTTACCATGCATGAGGTCAAACTCCGCTTGTTTAAATGGTGCCGCCACTTTGTTTTTGATAACCTTCACGCGAGTACGGCTCCCCACCACCTCATCTCCTTTTTTGATTTGCGCGATACGGCGAATATCCAAACGCACCGATGTATAAAACTTGAGCGCCTTGCCCCCCGGGGTCGTCTCAGGGTTTCCAAACATCACGCCTATTTGCATGCGAATTTGGTTAATAAAAATAACAATTGTTTTTGAGTTGGCAACGATTGCGGTGAGCTTGCGAAGCGCTTGTGACATTAAACGCGCCTGCTTGCCCACGTGGTGCGCTCCCATGTCGCCCTCGATTTCGTCCTTTGGCGTGAGCGCAGCGACAGAGTCGATAACGATGACATCCATTTTGCCTGAACGCACGAGGCTTTCCACGATCTCAAGCGCTTGCTCACCATTGTCTGGCTGTGAAATGAGGAGCTCATCAATATTCACTCCAAGCTTTTTTGCATATTCAGGATCCATTGCGTGCTCTGCATCCACAAAGGCACAAATACCGCCAGCTTTTTGTGCTTCAGCAACGACATGGAGGGTCAGTGTTGTTTTCCCAGATGATTCTGGCCCAAAAATCTCAATGATACGTCCGCGGGGAAGCCCACCCACGCCAAGAGCATAGTCTAGACCAATGGAGCCAGTAGAAATAGCGTCTATGCCAACCTTGGGTTTGTCCCCAAGTTTCATAATTGCCCCCTCGCCAAACTTCGCCTGAATAGCTTTGATCGTATCCTCAATATTCCCACCCATCTCCTTTTTTTCTGCTGACTTCTTTTTTGCTAGTGCCATGATTAGGTTTGTAAAGTTAATAAAGTCTTTAAAGTTTATAAAGTAGGTGAACCCGTACTTGTCGCCTGCGTTGTTGTCCCCGCACCCGCACCATTGTTAAATGTTCCCCCGGTTCCCCCTTGTCCCAAATGTTCCCCAATAAGATTGATCTCTCTCGTCACTCGTACGGTGCGCGCATAGTTATCTTTTGCCGTAACTTCAATTATATTATACCCCGGCGCGAGTATCAATCGACTAGAAAAGTTTCCGCTGAGGTCAACAGGCGTTTGTGCGCCGTTTATAGATAGGTTGTTTGTATGCACTCCGCGACCACTCACCACGATGACGGGCGTAGTGGTGGAGTATCCATCAAGCGGACTTTCAATGATTATTTTTGGTCCACGCACAAAGTCATCCAGAACAAAAAAGGAATAACCAATAATAAGCGTGACCACAATTCCCCCGAGCCCCCATTGCAATATTTTTCTACCTTCCATATTTTTTATTCAGTAGCGGTACCGGGTTTTTCAAGAACTTCTCTTGGTTTTGCTCCGTCACCTGCGCCAATAACACCGCGCTCCTCAAGCATGTCAATGAGTCGTGCCGCTCGCGCATAACCAAGCTTGAGGCGACGCTGGAGGTACGAGGTCGAAGCTTTACCTGCCTCAATGACTATCAGTCGTGCGTCTTCATACATTTCGTCATCATCATTTCCAGACTCCTCTTCAAAGGAAGAGGAAAAGAGGGGATCACGCTCATTACTAATGCTTCCTGAAGACAAATTGATCTCATCAGTATCGGGAAGGCCATCTGTGGGCATATTTGCAAGGTATTTAACCACCGCTTTTACTTCGGTTTCTGACATAAATGCCGACTGAATACGGGTTGGCTTGGACATTTCGCCCGATATATAGAGCATGTCGCCGGCACCGAGGAGCTTCTCAGCGCCCGATGCGTCCAAAATAGTGCGTGAGTCTATTTGTGATGACACTTGGAGTGCCACACGCGCAGGAACGTTTGCTTTAATGAGTCCCGTAATAACATTGACCGATGGACGCTGAGTAGAAAGAATAAGGTGAATACCAACCGCACGACTCATCTGGGCGAGACGTACAATAGCGCTTTCTAGCTCGCGGGGGTACGCCTGCATGATGTCCGCAAGCTCATCCAAGATAATAACGATGTACGGCATCCTCTCCGGCATCCCCGCATCCGCACTCTCCCCGTCTTTGCGAGCGGAGCGTGGCAATCCATCCCCCTTATTTTTCGCTGCCTTCTTCATCGCTGGCTCCACCACATTCTTATGATACGAAGAAATATCGCGCACAGCCTCTGTCTCGAGTACGTTGTATCGTCTATCCATTTCTTTTGCTGCCCACTTGAGTGCGAGAATAGCTTTTTTTGCATCGGTAATGACCGGAGTGAGAAGATGAGGAATTTTGTTATAAAGGGTCAGCTCCACACGCTTTGGGTCGATCATAATGAAGCGCATAGCATCGGGACCATTTCTATAAAGGAGTGAGTTCACCACAGCGTGGATGGTTACCGACTTTCCAGAGCCCGTTGCCCCTGCAATGAGCACGTGAGGCATCTTTGCGAGGTCAGCATAGTAGAGCTTGCCGGAGACACCGCGCCCCAGAGCAACGAGAAGAGGCTTTGGTGACTCCTGAAATTCATCTGAAGAAAAAAGTGTTTTCAGTCCAACCACCGTCTTTGTGGAATTGGGGACTTCAATGCCCACGAGCGACTGTCCAGGGATAGGAGCCTCGATACGAATGGGGTGCGCAGCGAGAGCGTATGAGAGCTCGCTCTGAAGACCCACAATGCGCGCAAGCTTCACCCCTTCGGCTGGCTTCAATGCGTATCTTGTGACAGATGGCCCGATGGATACCTCGTCCATTTCCACCGTGATACCGTGTTGCGCGAGCGTGCGTTTAATAATGTTTGCATTAGCCTTAATGTCACCAACACCTGGCTTACCACTGTCACTCGCGAGAAGTGAAAGTGGTGGGGGAGTGTACGTCGTGTTCATTACCTGGTTCATGGAGATTCCAGATTCGTCCGATGAAGAAGCAGAGATTTCTTTTTTTATTTTCGCTACAACGGTAGCAATTTTTGCTGGGGCCTCTTCAGCCACTTCAATTTTTTCAATCGCTTTCTCCACTTCGGCATCTTCTTCCGCGTCTAGTCCACGATTGTCCGCGTCGCTACTCTTTCTCCATAAAAGTAACGCACCAAAATTTGGTCGCGCATTAAACATGATGAGAAAAGAAATTGCAAGAAATGCGATAAGAAAAAGCGTCGCAATGTATGTGTCAAAAAGCCTCACGAGAGGAATGGAAACGAGCTGTCCGAGCACACCACCAGATGAGTCACCAGAAAAGATATTTACCAACCCAAGAATAGAAAAAAGGAAAAGAAATGCGCCGAGACTTGCCGTCACCGCAATGTTTGGTCGCGACTCACGGAAAAAAGAAATACCAAGAAGAAAAAGAAGAAGGGGAAGTGCAAAGTATCCGACGCCGAGAAGGTATCGCAGACCGTTGTATGTGGAGTCACCAATCACACCTGCATATCCCCATGGAGCTGCAGAAAAAAATACCGCAATGACAAAAAATAAAATCGCAACAACACTATGTTTCGTCTCAGAAGATAGTCCGTCAAAAAAAGAAATTTTGCTCCACCATGAAGGCCCGCCACTAGAAACCCGCTCTGTTTTTTTTGTAACTCTAGTTTCAATTTTTTTCCCACCACGCGTTTCTTTCTTTGCCATAATTATTTATACATACTAACAGATATAACGATAAGAATAAAACCCGCAATACTTTAAAATTTTGAATTAAGTTTGAATTTGTCTTGCCGAGTATCGACACAATCCCATCCCCGCACCCGTCTTTGAATCCCCACCCCGCCAACTGTCCGCAAAAGCGGTGTCAATGATCAATTGTCAGATGTTCCATAAGTCCTTTACAATCCTCCGGTGTCCGTTATATACTTGGCAAACAAAATCAATTCGGCCATAAAAGACATATTTGCAGATTAGCCGTAAACAAACATATCTTAAAAGACATTAAAAGGACAAATATAATGGAATACAAAAAGGACATGAGAGAGAGGGGAATAGAACGCCGTGGAACCAACAACGGTATGACTGTTTTTGGTGTAACCCTATCAAGGAAGTGTGAGCGCCTCACAACTGCAATTTATCTTGTTACTAATTTTCTATCGGACACCGAACCTCTAAAAGGACATATAAGGACATTATGTGTGGAAATGATCCGTGGGGCAAACGCGCTCAAGGCAGGTGGGCGGATCACGGAAGGAGATGTCCTTAATACTCTCCATGCGAACATCGAGGACATGCTCTCCTTGCTAGAAATTGCATTCGTAGCGGGGCTCATTTCTGAGATGAATTTTACTATTTTAAAACGAGAATTTGTAACTGTTAGGGATGTAGTTGAACTACAAAGGCTTTCTCGGGAATCACGCACAGACAGTATCTTAGCAAACGATTTTTTCAATACAGGAGATTCACTACTGGAAGCAGTAAGAACAAACAGTGAAACATTTGTAAGTACAAATAAACCGCAGAGCACAAGCCAACCACAGGGATATTCTATAGGACATCTATCTTCACCAATGTCCGATAGAAATATTAAAGGACATGTACAAAAAAATAGTCCAGTTGAACGTCGAGTCGTTGGGCGAAGGACAGACCATGCAGTATCTCGCATCGATGAAAGTCTTGCAATTCAGTCGAGACGGGTTCGTATATTGAAGCTCATAAAGGACAATCGTGAGGTGATGATAAAGGACATTGTTAAACACTTTCCGGACTTGTCCGAGAAGACAATTCAGCGTGAGCTGGTGTCCTTTGTAGAGGGTAGTGTCCTTAAGAAAATGGGGGAGAGAAGGTGGTCACGCTATACACTTGCGTAAACCTCGCACCTTGCACCGAGGAGCAAAGGCCAGGCCTCGGGTACTCTCGAGACCTGGCCTTTGCGTATCCCCCTTGCTTGTTTTTTACCCCATTTTCTGCTATCTTTAGTGTATGTGGAGATTGTCGGTTTCGCTAGAAATAGCTGATATCCGCGAGTTATCCACACATATCCTTTGCAGGTTATTCTTGTAATGTATATAATAGAGTTAAGTTCAGTGAGAGGTAGAAATACCCCCCACTGGATTTAGGCGTAATAAAAGTATTTTTACTTTTGCTCGCAATTAAAATAGAAAGCTCCCGGCAGCGATAGATTGCGTGCAAGGGGAGAGTCCATTGAAAACTAGATCCGTTGCACCGAGCACCACTTTAATAACTCGACGATAACTTACTAGATTTTTTTAGTAAATTATTTAGATTATTTTTTAATAAACCATTTCGTAGAAGTGGTGCTCGGTGCAGCGGGTCTTGCATAGAAAACATATCTCACAAAAAGGTACGTCTTCAGTTTTCTTTGTACTCGACCCGAGTGGTCGAAGCACTACCGCATGACCGACAATACAGAACAAAAAAAGTAGTTAGTTAATTAAAAAAAGTGTGCTACGAAACCCATTCCCGCATCGTCTTTGCGAGGAGGCATGACGAAGCAATCCAGTATCCCTAGATTGCCACGTCAGAGTACCGACTCGCAAAGACGGGAAATGGGAGCACACTGTGCGATTAGAAATTTACCAATATATTATGACTAAAATTATTTCAAAAAAGTCTGCCATCGTTGCAGGTTTGATTGGAGTAGCTGTCGCATTTGCATTCGCTGCAACTGCATCAGCCTACACCTTCAGTACAAACTTGAAGCAAGGTAGCACCGGTGCTGATGTAAAGAACCTTCAAATGGTTTTGAACATGAGTGCTGACACACAGGTTTCATCAACAGGTGCAGGTTCTCCAGGAATGGAGACTTCGTACTTTGGTCCTGCAACAAAAGCTGCAGTGATCAAGTTCCAGAACAAGTTCGCATCTGACATTCTTACACCAAACGGCTTGACCGCTGGTACAGGATTTGTTGGTTTGTCTACTCGCGCAAAGTTGAACGGAACAACTGTTACAACCACAACTGGTTGTACAACAGCGTTCGACCCAGCAACAGGAAAGCCATGTACTGGTACAACAGTAGTTGTTCCTACAGGCACTGGCCTTTCAGTTAGCGCTGGCACACAGCCATCTAACGGTCTCGCTATTCAGGGCTCAGCACGTGTGCCATTTACCAAGCTTACTCTTACCGCAGGATCTTCGGATGTTGTAGTAAACGGTATTACGGTAGAGCGCCAGAGTGCTTCCGTCGATTCAAACTTCGCAGGCATCGTTCTCCTTCAGGAAGACGGTACTCAGCTTGATATCGCAAAGACACTTGGCTCAACACATCAGGCAATCATCGGAGGCACCTTTACCGTAAAGGCAGGTACTTCAATGACGCTCACTGTTGCAGGTAACATGGGTGCAAGCCTTTCAGCATACGCTGGACAGATTGCAGCACTTACCGTTGTTGGTATTAGTACATCAGCAACTGTTACTGGCACACTTCCTATCACTGGAGCAATGCACACAATCAACGGTACCTTGACTATCGGTACAGTGACTGCTGCAAACTCTTCATATGATCCAGGTGCAGCACAGTCAAAAGAAATCGGAACAACTGGTTACAAGTTTACCGGTGTTCGCTTGACTGCAGGCTCAGCTGAAGATGTTCGTTTGAAGTCAGTTCGTTTCTATCAGGCTGGTTCAGTTGGTAGTTCGGATCTTGCAAACGTAAAAATCTATGTTGACGGAACTGCATATGACACCACTGTTTCTTCAGACGGCAAATACTATTCTTCAAGCTTCGGCGCAGGCATTGTCCTCGCTAAAGGTCTTGCAAAGGATGTATGGATTGCCGGCGATATTGTTGGTTCAGGCGCAGCAGGACGTACTGCTCGTTTTGACCTCCAGAAGAACACCGACATCTACGTTTCTGGCGAGACATACGGTCAGGGCCTTATCTACACAGGTACGGTTAACAGTACTGTTTCAACAGCAACTCCTGCTATCGTAGGTTACACCGTAACCGTTTCAGCTGGTTCAGTAACATCAATCACCAAGGCAACTTCAGTTGCTGCGCAGAATATTGCTATTAACCTTAGTAATCAGGTTCTCGGTGGCTATGAAACTGATATCAAAGGTGAATCGATTTCGGTTCAGTCACAGGTATTCCACTTTGCTACCTCAACAGCATCAACAGGTGCTTCAGCTTACACAAGTATCTCTCTCTACAATGCGAGCGGTGCAGTAGTTGCAGGCCCAGTTGACGCAGTAGCAGATGGTGTTTCCGGATGGAAAGTAACCTTCACTGACACAGTAACGTATCCTGTAGGAAAGAATATCTACACCTTAAAGGGTAAGATTCCTACCACAGCTACAAACGGCGCAATTATTACAACGACAACCACTCCTTCATCGGATTGGACAAGCATTACAGGTCAGACAACGGGTAACACCATTACGATCTCAAATGGTCTTGTAACAATGAACGCTATGACCGTAAAGGCTGCAGCACTTGCAGTAACACAGTCAACAAGCCCAGCAGCACAGAATATTGTTGCAGGTGGAACAGGAGTAACATTTGCAAACTTCCAGTTTGACGCAACTCAATCTGGTGAAGATGTTCGCTTCTCATCCATTACGCTTAAGGACACTATTGTTACGAACGCTGCAACAGATTTGACTGCTTGTCAGATTTGGGATGGTGCAACTGCCTTGAACACTGGTTCAAACGTAGTTAACCCTACCGTAGCATTGGTATTAGCAACACCATTCACTTTTGATTCAACTTTTACTGTTCCAAAGGGTACCGTAAAGACATTGACTCTCAAGTGTAATGTTGCTTCAGGTCTTACCTCAGGTTCATTCACGTGGAACATGACTGCTGCACAAATTGCAGCGCTCACAGTTACTGGGGTAACTTCAGGTTCTACAGTTACTGCAACAGGCGGAGTAACTACTGGTGCAGCACAGACTATTACTTCTGGCACGCTCGTAGCTTCTCTATCACCTTCAAGTCCTTCATACGCTATTGCGGCTGCAGGCTCGACAGGTGTTACGGCAAACGTTATTCGTTTCCGTGCAGCAAATGAAGGAGTTAACCTCTCGCGTATTGGTCTTAAACTTACCAACACAGCATCAAGCTCAGCATCAGACCTAGTACAGGTTTCGATTTGGGATGGCGCAACAAAGGTAGGTTCAGCAACATTCACAGGAACCAACACGAACGCAACATCAACACTTGATTCAGTGGTGGCACTTCCAAAAGATGCTGACAAAGACCTTACGGTAAAGGTAGACCTCAAGCAAATTGGCACAAGCGAAACAGGCGTACAGGGTGACCTTATCGCTATTGATGTTGATACAAACGGCACCAATACACAAGGTACTGGTGCAGGATCAGGCTCAACAATCAACGCAACAGGCTCAACGGCTGTATCGGGTGTTCGCCTCTTCAAGTCGTTCCCAACCCTCGCTGCTGATTCAGCGCTTGGTGGAACTGGTGTTATTGACGGCACCTTCATGAAGTTCAAAGTTACTGCAAACGCAAACGGTGGTGTTGGTATCAACCAATTCAAGTTTACAATTGCAACGACTTCGGCAACAGTATCAGCTCTCCAGCTTTACGGCTACACAGATGCTGCTTACTCGACGCCAATTTCGGGCTTCACAGCAGGTGCTATCCACACGGCAACTCAGAGTGCTCCTCTTGGCACATTGACAATCACTCCTACAGCAGTGATCAACGTTCCAGCAGGTACAACGTACTACTTCAAGTTGAGTGGAACAATAACAGCGTCAGCTACAACATACGCGGTTACGTCAACACTCTTGGGTGATGCATCGTATCCTTCACTCGCAGTGAATATGGGCACTTCAGCAGCAGTCGCAGGTTCAAACCTCGTTTGGTCACCAAACGCAACGACTACCTCAGCAGCAGCTCACATTGACTGGACGAACGGTTACGGTGTTACAGGCTTGCCTTCAAGCGGTCTCATCCAGACTCGTTCTAACTAGTTCGCTAGCTAGACGTCTCAAAGAATTGAAAGATTCTTAGGGCGAACAATAAAATTGTTTTAGCCTTAAAAACTTTCACGAAAAAGGCTTGGTCCAACTAGGCAGACTCCGCTGCTTCTGAGAAATATCTCGAACAGGGTAATGCTAAAGGCGAACTAATCTCAATTCAGCAAAAAACCCGCGCTTCGCAAGAAGTCGCGGGTTTTTTGCATGCTTGTAAATCCAAAAATAAAGGACGGTCCTTTATTTTCTATAGGTTTAGCTTATGTAACAATGCCCTTCGATAAGTCTCGCCAATGGCTGGCTTAAAATATTGTATTTTTGCTTGATTTTGATACTATATATCAATGATAAACAATAAAAATCTAGGTATTATAGGACTTGTAATTCTTGCGTTGGTTGCCGGCGTCCTTATCTACAAGGATACACGAGGGAGCAAAATAGAGATTACCGGAGATACAGGGGATACTTTGAAAAATCTTGGTATTGATATGACGGGTGACGCAAAAGTTGAAATTGTTCCCGTTCAAGAGAAAAAACTTCCTCCAGCTCCAGAACTTGTTCGAGCAACCGATTTTCCGGGAAGTCTTTCACCAGAAATAAAAAAAATAGCGCTTTCACATATAGAAGCCATCATTGTTGCACTCAAAAAAGATCCTAAAAATGTTGATAATTGGATTGAATTAGGTTTGCAAAGGAAAGCCATTGGTGACTACGAGGGAGCTCGCGATGCTTGGGAATACGCAAAGGCCCTCGACCCACAAAATGTAGTACCATGGGGAAATCTTGGTGACTTATATCATTTTTACCTAAAAAACTATACAAAATCAGAGGAAAATTGGAAAAAACTAATAGCTCTTAAACCAAGTTACGTGCATGGGTATCGCGGATTATATGAACTTTATATGTATTCCATGAAGGAAAAGAGTACCCAGATTCCCGTTTTTCTAAATGAAGGTATAAGGAAAAACCCAACATCGACTGATCTAAAAGCACTCTTCGCAGACTACGAAAAATCCCTCATCACCCCATAGGCGTGGCCTATAGAGAATTTAAGACAAGTTTTACAAAAGCCCAGCAAGGTTAAACCTTGCTGGGCTTTTGTGGAGTGTTGATTTGGCGAAGATTTACTATATGAACGGAAAAGTTGATGAGGCTGTCGAAATGCTCAACAAGGTGAGCAAAATTGACCCTAGATTCCTCGAAAAAGAGCCCGAACTCACCAACACAATCTTCAATTCCTACCGCAGGTAGGTCATAAAATCCTCCTAGTTCCGCCAAGCCCCGTCCTTGGCGGAATGCGATTCAACGTGTACAATTATTACATGCGGCGAAACATAGATATTTCAATAGGTGAGTTTTATCATCTGTATAGTCGTGGAACAGACAAGCGAGTCATATTTATGGACGGCAGTGATTATAGGCGATTTATTGCTCTTCTTTACATCAGTAATAGCGCCGGGTCCGCATTTTGCCTTCGTGATTACCTCCGTCAAGGACGGGGCTTGGAAGAAGTTTTTGATGTAGACCGGGATGAAACACTCGTGGATATTGTTGCATATTGTCTAATGCCTAACCATTTTCACCTACTTGTTCGTGAAAAAATAGAAAATGGCGCTCAGAAGTTCATATCGAAGCTACTAACTGCTTATTCCATGTACTTCAATAAGAAATACGCAAGGACTGGCACTTTGTTTGAAAGTAGGTTTAAGGCGAGGCACGCTAGCACAGATGAATATTTAAAGTACCTTTTTGCATATATTCATCTTAACCCTATAAAGTTAATCGATCCAGAATGGAAGGAGAATGGCATACAGGACAGAGTTGCTGCAAAAGATTACCTAATGTACTTCGGATACTCTAGTTATATGGATTATCAAGGAGTTACGCGCCTAGCGACAAAGATAATCAATCGAGCGGCAGGCCCAGAATACTTCACCTCTGTAGAAGATTTCGATAAATTTGTGAACGAGTGGTTGGAATTTAAAGCGCTACAACCTAAAGTAAAATAAAGGACCGTCCTTTATTTATAAGAAATCACTCTCCCAAACAAAGGACCGTCCTTTATTTGAGTTATCCACAGGTTTTGTTGAGGGGAATTAGGGGTTTAGGGCGGTGGTTGGTAGAATTAGGAAAATTGTATGAATGAAAATATTAATGAGGAGACAAAAATGAAGGTGAAGAAAATATTAAAGCGGATAGGGTGGGGTCTGTTGGGGCTGTATATTGTAATGTGGTCTATTGGTTTTTTCGCGCCAGAGTTTACAAGTACGCTACCAGAAAGAATGGAGTCCTGGGTACAAAATAGAATAGAAGCGAAAAGGCAGGCCGTGATCGACGAGCAAGTTAATGCGTTGCGAGAAAAATATAAAAATGATTTTGATGGAGGAAAGACCCCAGAGGAGACACTCGATTTATTTATTACCGCGTTGAAAGCCGGTGACATCGAAAAGGCAAGTAAGTATTATGAACTTTCCGTGCAGGGAAAAGCTTTGGAAGGGCTAGAAAAGGAGTTACAGAAACAAGGGGACTTGCATCAAAGTATTGAGTACGTAAACGATGTCTATAAAAGGGGAGTAAAGAAGTGTAATGAAAAGGGAGATGGGTGCACTTTTGATTATACATACACTACAATAAAAGATGAGACAGTGTCTTTTGGAAAAAACGGAGATAAACTATTTGTTCCTGCCGGAAGCAAAAGTTCTAAATTTACTGATATGGAAAAAAATCCTTACACAAAAATTTGGAAAATAAAACAACCATACTAGATTTTATGAAAAAATTATTTCTCATCATAATTTTTTTCACTATCCCATCCGACGCTTTTGCCTATGAGCCGACACAAACACACGCAGGGCTCACCGAACAAGTGGTGGAATTTTATAATCTACAATTTGGTAATAAAATTACCAACACTCAAAAAGAATCTATGATAAAGGGTGCTATGGAAGAAGACGAGCCTTCTACTCGCGCAGTAAATCATTTCTATGATCCAGTGCGTGGAATGGGTGTGGCGTCTAGCCGTAGTGCAAAAGACTGGGCGCTAGGCGATGTGGAGCTGAACAAATATGACTGGAATGATGCGATAAAACTTTACGCAGAAGGAGATGAAAGTGGTGCGTTTGTAGCACTTGGACACGTAGTCCACTTGATAGAAGACATGGGGGTTCCGGACCATACAAGAAACGACCAACATTTACCAGTATGGGAAGCTCTTGGAGGGGACAGCCCTTATGAGGACTGGTCAGCACTAAATAAAAATCGCACATCATTGGCAGGGCTTGGGAAACGATACATGGATGCGGGCTCACTGGCAAGAGTTTTTAATGACCTCGGGGCATATTTTGATTTTTTGGCAAATTATTCAAATAGGAATTTTTTTAGCAGAGATACGATTGAGGGCTCCGTCTACGCAGAACCGGTATTTACAAGTGTTTTGGATGGGTATGCTTATGCCAAAGATAATCTAACAGGCGAGATGGTCAAACTTGCTATTGTAAAGCAAGAGAAAGATGGTTCACGAAATAAAATTTTAAATACTGAAGATAATACCTCCATCCTCTCATCCTATTTCGACCGACTATCCCTACAAATAATTCCAAGTGGGGCTGGCGTCGTTGACCTGTTTTTTAAGGAGGGGGAAAAAGCACGGGCGATATATCAAGCTGAATTACGCAAAAAAAAGGAAGCAGAAACACGTGCTAATACTGTTCAAGCACAAATTTTGTCACGCACAGGAGTCCCAGGGTTTTTTACAAGGTTAACATACGGTTTCGGGTATCTTGTTTCTGATTATATTATTGATCCAGTAATTACTCCTGCGTGGAACTCACTGTATTCCTTCGGGTCTGGGGTCGTGACAGTAGGAACTGTTTCCGTGCAAGAAGGAGCGAACGGAACAAAAATTGCACTCTTTGGTGTGGGAGCAGCGGAAGTAGCTTCTTACAATTGGTCTAAAAATCAGATTGCAGCTATTCCAGGCGCAATTAAAACTGGATACGAAGTCAGCAAGGATACTGTACTAAATTCAATAGTATTTATACAACAGACCACAAAAACACAACCGACAACAACAAAAATAACGACAACCATTCCAAAGCAACCGCAAATACAAAACCAGCAAGAACCCCAGACAGTTTTTGTATTTGAGCCGAAGGTGGGGGAGGCGGGGACGAATATGCCGAAGCTGGTGTTTGTGGGAACGGTTACGGGGGACAGTAGTGGTGGAGGCTCGCCGACACAGCAGGTTTTGGGAACACAAACGAGCACTTCGGGTACGGACGAAGCAACTGGGAAAGGGGAGACGGCAGAAAGAGTGGGTGTGGCTGTGGCCGCGCCCATTCTTTCTGCATCACAATGTGCGCAAACCCTAGCAACCGACGGGTGTCTTTTAGCCACCACAACAGTGCGTTTTGAGTGGACACAAGTTGAAGGAGCTGATCATTATGTCGTCAACAAAAATGGGACAATCGCTACAACAACAGATAATGCTCTTGATGAAATTGCAAAAGATTTTTCTGATTATGTATTTGAGGTTGTAGCAGTTGGTCCGGACGGCACCGTAAGCGCCACAAGCACGCAAAAAGTTTCTGTCGCCACAATTCCTGTTGCCATCAATGAGATCGCGTGGATGGGGACCGTTGCTTCCGCGACTGACGAATGGTTTGAAATAAAAAACAATACTACGCATACGATTGACCTGTCGCAATGGGAGCTTAATGCAAAAGACGGCATGCCACACGTGAAACTCACCGGTACGATCGCTCCGCGAGGGTATCTTGTTTTTGAACGCATCGACGACACAACCGTTTCTGATGTAGCAGCGCATCAAATTTACACTGGAGCTCTCGGCAACTCCGGAGAACAGCTCAATCTTTCTTACGCATCCACCACGTTTGACCAAACCCCCGAAGGAGCATGGGCGGGAGGCACGAACAGCACAACATCAAGAAAAACGATGGAACGTTATTCCTCAAGAGAAGATGGTTCAAATCCTGAAAACTGGGGCACCAACCTCGGCGACACGAGGACTGATGATGAGATGTTCGAATGTTCTCAAAAAGCGAAAATTGAATACATATATTCGACCGGGTGCTATCGTGAAGGGCTTAGCAGAAACGGATTAGATGCTGATGACAATCTAATCGGTGGTACCCCTGGTATGCAGAATTCAATAAGCATGCTCATCAATAAAGGGAAGAATATCACAAGCGACTTTACTCTGACTTCAGATGAAGAAAGATATGTCGCGACGACAACTATTTCTGTAAGCGCTACTAGTACACTGACCATAGAACCCGGTGTCACTATTTCGTTTTATAGACAGAGATGCAATTGTCGCGAATATTATCGGTATGATGGGGCATTGGTGGTTAATGGAACACTTGATGCGAGAGGAACGGTCGAAGAACCAATTATTTTTAACTCATTTTTGGGAAATCCAACGGGCAGGTTGATTCTTCGTGGTGGTACGGGAACGAGCACGCTTGAATACGTACAACTTGAGGATGTAGGGGAAATAATTATTGATCATGCAAGAATAGATGTTCGAAATTCAGATTTTATTCACACTGACGGCGGTCTCGCAGCGATTAGTCACGGACAGATTTTTGTGGAAAATACTAATTTCAACAATCTAATCAACAGTGCGTTTTATGCAAATGATTTTTCAACGATAGATGCCTTTTCAATTGCTATAGATAACAGTGAGAAAGGTAATGCCTTTGACGCATTCAATAATTCTGTAATTACTGTTGCGTCAACCACTGTCAACAATCTTGGACGAGGAGATGGGTTTGGCTCTTACAATAATTCAACGGTAACAGTCAGCGGGGCGGTAATTAATAATATCTGTGGGGATGCTTTTGGTGCAGATAATAATTCTGTGCTAACAGTGAGCTCATCAACAGTTAAGAATGTTTGCTGGGGAGACGCGTTCGGGGCGTATGGTAATTCAATATTAACTATTGCATCAACAACCATTGATGGAATAGAGGGCAACGGTATTGGCGCCTATGATTCAATATTAAACGTTTCGGACACCACTATTAGAAATGTTGAGGACTACGGTATTTCTTTAGATGATGCAACTTCCACTATCACTAATGTTGTTATTGAAAATGGCCCCAATGATGGGATAGAAATTTATGGTGGAGTGACAACTATTGCAAGCACCACGGTGAAAGGGTTCAATAAATCAGAAGTGTATTATGATGAAGAAGGCTCACTAATATGGTCCGACTACGGTAGTGGTATTACTGTAGAAAAACCCCTTGAACCCGTTAGTATAACAAACAGTGAGATTACAGGAAACACGGTCGGGATTTCCGTTGACACCTCAGAATCAGTAATTTTGAGCAACACTTCCGTGCACGACAACGGTCAAAATATTGCCGTTTGCGAATTTCGTCCTGATTGTGCACTTGAGTAAGCCTAGACATTCTCTACAAAGGACGGTCCTTTGTAGAGAATCCCGCAAAGTTATAAAAGGACCGTCCTTTTTGAAAACCATGCAGTGTTTATAAAAGGACCGTCCTTTGTTGGAAGGGAGGTTTCTAGGGGTTGTAGCATGTTCCATGATATAATGGGCCTATGTATGAAATCGTAAAAACAATTATAGGTTTTACGGCGATTATCATTGTGGGGCTTGCGGGGGTGACTGTGTCCGAGATTTTGAAATTGGGTGATATAAATTCAGCTATTATGACGGTTGACAATGTTGCCCGCGTGAGATAAGATGACCCCGAAGCCCGAAGAAGTAGGCTGTTACAGAGAAATGTGACAAGACGTGGAGCCTAATAATTTTCGTAGCGAGATTTTCAATTTTCGAGTGAGACGTAGTCAAAAATTATGAGGAATATCGAGATACTTCGAAGAATTTTTGGCAACTCGTAACCGAAAATTGAAAATTGTAGCAGAAAAGTATTAGGTGACAGGTCGGTAAGCCCTGCGGAGGTCGACTCATTCCGTTTTAATATGGATGGCTTTACGGCTCAAGCGCTTCGCGCGAGAGCCGTCGAATCGTTTAAAAGTTATCAATTTATGGCAATTACAAAACAGAAAAAAGTAGAACTGGTAGCGGGAATGACAGAGCGTCTTGCAAAGGCAAAATCAATTGTCTTCGTAAACTTTAAAGCACTCCCTGTTTCTGAAACAAAGATACTTCGCAGAAAACTTTTAGCTGATAATGTAGGATACTTTGTTACAAAAAAGACTCTTGCAAAGCGTGTTCTCGGAGACCTAAAAGCAAAGGGCACCATGCCTGAGCTTCCCGGAGAACTTTCGATTGCGTATGGTGAGGATCTCCTCGCTCCCGCACGCGAAACATATGCCTTTCAAACAACACCACGCGATAAGGGTTCAATCTCAATCGTGGGTGGAATCTTTGATGGAGAGTACAAGACAAGGGAGGAAATGATGGCAATTGCAACAATTCCACCACTCAAGGTGCTTCGTGGAATGTTTGTAAACATTATCAATTCACCTATTCAGCGTTTGGCTATTGCGATGGGACAGATCGCCGAATCAAAAGGGTCTGCACCTGTAGCAAAAGCAGAAGTTCCCGCAGAAGTGGCTCCTACCGTAGAAGCAGTAGTAGCTGAGGCTCCTGTAGTCGAAGTAGCTCCTGCAGAAGTAGTAGCTGAAGTAGCATCAGTAGCTACTGAAGCAACAGCCTAAGGAAATTAAAAATTTAACTATTAACATTAACATGACAGAAGAAAACAAAGACGTAGTAGTTCCTGCAAAGTTCAAGGACCTTGTAGAGAAGATAGAGACCATGACCGTTCTTGATCTTCACGAGCTTGTAAAAGTTCTCGAGGAGAAGTTTGGTGTTTCAGCTGTTGCCGCAGCCGCAGCTCCCGCAGCCGCAGCCGCTGGCGCAGAGGAAAAGGATTCATTTAGCGTAGAATTGACCGCTTCAGGTGACACAAAGATTGCTGTTATCAAGGTGGTAAAGGAAGTTCTTGCACTTGGATTGAAAGAGGCAAAGGACCTCGTAGATGCCGCTCCTTCAATGCTCAAAGAGGGTATGAAGAAGGCAGATGCAGAGGAATTCAAGAAGAAGCTTGAGGAAGCAGGTGCTAAAGTTACCTTCAAGTAACTTTACGCGAACAGCTTTGAAAGGAGCTCAAGTGAGCAATAAGAAAAACCGCATCAGCGGTTTTTCTTATGTTGAGAGAGTGGGTGAGAAGCGAGCGTGCGTAGCTTCGCAAGGCCGGACTGAGCGAAGGCGAAGGAGGCGGGGTAGCGCAATTCGCCAGCAGGCGAATATGCGTGACCTCAAGGAGGCGTTTCGCCGACGGTTGGTGCGAAGGTTACTTTTAAGTAACCTTTACATAGGCCTCGCCTATGTAAACAAGGAAAAAGGGGTTGGCCGTACGGCCAACCTCTTTTTCCTTTCCACTTACTAATGGTATACTATTTGCCATGGATCCACTTGGAAAACTATTTGGTAGTCAGGCGCGCGTGAAGATTTTGCGCTTGTTTTTGCTGAACCCACTGGAGGCTTTTGATGTCGCGATGGTCGCAGAAAAAAGCAAAGTATCTACTACAGAGGCGCGCAGAGAGCTTGCACTTCTTAAGTCTGTTGGCATTGTCTCTACAAAAGCGTTTACAAAAGAAATCACCACAAAAAATAAAGATGCCAAACCAAAAAGGAAAAGAGCTTCTGGTTTCCTGCTCAAATCCGCATCATCACTTCTTTCAGCATTAAAAAATCTCGTTGTTTCAGAGATGCCTCTTCGTCGTGACGAAATAGCAAGCCGTTTCAAAACTGCAGGGAAAATTAAATTTCTCGCCATTTCTGGTGTTTTTATAGATGAGCCCGAGGCGCGTGTGGATGTGCTCATTGTGGGAGATGACCTCAAAAAACGAACCATTGAAAGCGTTCTCCGTAGTATTGAGGCAGAAATAGGGAAGGAGCTTTCCTATGGTGCTCTAGAGACTCAGGAATTTCTTTATCGGGTGAGTGTGTATGATAAATTTGTCCGCGACGTGCTGGATTTTAGGCATGACAGAATAATTGACAAACTTGGAGTGGAATAAGGGGGCTCACATGGGGAACAAGGGGAACGTTTGGGACAGGAAGAACAGGATGAACGAAAAACAAGGAACGCCATTTGCCGAAGGCAAATGGCGTTTTGTGCGTACTCGCTGTTCTTCCTGTCCCAACGTTTCCCCTGTTCCCCCCGGCCCCCCCCGAGTTATCCACAGCCCTCTTCACAATCAATCCGGTGAAATGGTACAATAAGAGGGTAGAAATCAAGCTCTCCTGCTTGCGCGGCTGAAATTATTTCATGCTTGGACGCAAGAGCGCGGGCGCTGTGCAGGCGGGATTGATGATACAATTTATCAATTAACAGTTTTAACATAATGTTTACGCAGGAAGAAATTCTTGCCTAGCAAACAAAAAGATTATGCCTATTATTTCAGATTGGGGAATGCAATTGAGTGGAGCCTTCAATAATATTGGAACACAAGCAGTTTCAGTGTTTGCTCAACTTCTCCTCGCCGTTATTATTTTTATCGCAGGTTGGGTGATTGGTTCTGTTATTGCAGAGGTTATTTCAAAGATCGTGAAGACAATTAAAATTGACGCAATCCTTGAAAGCGCAGGAGCAAAAAGCCTTTTGAGCAAAGCAGGGTTCAACCTAAACACCGGTGCGTTTCTCGGTGGCTTGGTAAAGTGGTTTATTATCATCGTATTCCTCGTTACTGCTCTTGATGTGCTCAATCTTCAGGCGGTAAATACATTTTTGACAAATGTTGTTCTTGGATACATTCCACAGGTTATCGTAGCAACTTTGATTTTGGTTGTTGCAGCAGTTCTTGCTGATCTTTCTCAGAAAGTTTTGACTGGAGGCGCACGCGCTCTTGAGTCAAAGTCAGCTGGGTTTGTTGGCGGTATCGCACGCTGGGCAATCTGGATTGTTGCAATTCTTGCAGCATTGAACCAGCTCGGTATTGCAGGTCCTATGATGCAGACACTCTTTACTGGCCTTGTAGCAATGCTCGCTATCGCTGGCGGACTTGCATTTGGACTCGGTGGCAAAGATGCAGCATCAGGCTACATTGAGAAACTCCGCGCAGATATCTCAAATCGCTAGTTAGGGAAAAGAAGATATAATTTAGAATTTGGGATTTAGAATAAATTCCACGCAAAAACCCGCCTTTTAGGCGGGTTTTTGCGTGTGGAAATCGGTGCGCCTCGGTGTCATCCTAGGGAGGTAAATGCGCTACGGCAAAGGGAATTACCGCCTCAACCGAGGTTTAACCTCGGTAAAAACCCGCCAAAAGGCGGGTTTTTTTGGAGGCAAGTGTAATGAAAATTCTATCCAAATTTTGCATTGTTCATAAAAACTTTCTTTTTTTTTGTAAACCATGCTACACTCGGGGCTGGTCAGTTCTTTATAAACGAAAGGAGGTATCTCTGAAAGCAATTAGTATCAATGAAATTCATTTCAACTGTTTGTTAATTCGTACATAAAGGAGTTACACAATGAGGTACATAAAAGTCTTTGCTTTAATCTTCGTTTTTCTTGTAGGTGGCATAAGCAGTACCTATGCCGCAGATTTACAAAGTAGCGAGGAATTTGTTGTTGAATTCAAGCAACCGTTGTCAAAAAAACAATTGATGAACATGGTGAGAAAGTTCAACTTCGTTCCCACAGAGCTTCGGCATCAACACGAGGACATGGTAAGCGTTTACACGATACCAAAGGAGGTGGAAGTTGAAGAAGCTTTTGAAAACATGCTTGCGAAACATCAGGAGTTTCTCGATGTTGCAGTCTCGTCCACAGAGGATGAAATCGCGAAAGAGCGGGACACGGAAAACAAATCTCGACTTGGCAAAATGCAATCAAAATTCCAGTCCGCACTAAAAGAAGTAAAGGATGGGATGTTTCGTATTCATGCGGTGACTGTTCGTGATGTTGGGCTGTTGGCGTCTCGTGAATGGAGCGTGGTGGTAAGTAAAGTTGCCCCATCTTCAGAAATCCTTCGGCAAAGAGGAGAAGGGCAACAGGCGAAAGAGCAACAAATCTCGTCTTTGGAAAAGGTACTTGATTTCGCAATATCGAAGGCTCATGCGTCACACGGTATCTATTATGTGAATCCGAGCTTATGGGTACCAAGAAGCGGATCGTCAAAAACTACACAGTCTATGGCGTTCAATACCTTCTACTTTCCTAATGTTAGCGGCTTCTCATCGTTTGGCGGTATCTTGACATACGAGCACGAAACACAAGTGTATGAGAAGAATTTTGCTGATTATGATAATTATTATAGCAGCAATTTACCCAGTCATTATCTTGATTTTAGTAAGTTTGACCCAGATCCGACTATTGATAATTTTACTGTCGGGTCATCTCAGGCGTCATCCATCACGGTAAATACACAATATTGGACATATATGTCGCTTCGTCCACAGTTTGTATCTACCGCGTTGGTGAGGATAAAAGGTCAGCTCGGGTATCGTGAGCCCAGTTCGTGCCATAGCCCTACGTTCTGTATTTGGCCTACGATGACAACAGGGAGCTTAGTGATGTACTATGCGCCGATTAGTTATCAGCAAAGCTGGACATATAATCCGTAAATCGTTTATGTAGTTATGGAGACGCTTTACAAAAGCGTCTCCATTTTTGTAAATCTATAAACTGTGCTTTACTGTACGATAGGGTACTTAAAAAATGAAAAAAATTATATCCCCAATTTTATATACGCTTTCGGCAATACTGGTTTTTTTTCTTGTAGTAGAGTCAATGAGGATGATTGAAACTATGGGAAGATCGCATACTTTATGGCGCGAAGGAGATGTTGATTTTATTTTCTTGCTCACTTTTTGGGGGATTGTTGTATGTGGTGGAGCAAGTTACTTTCTCTTACGATTTGAGGGAACGAAAAATCCTACCATGGTAGATCATGTACGTCACAGTTTTATGTTATATGTCATGTCTCCTTTTTTTATTTTTATATATATAAATGCAGCTATGTATGAAAGAAGCGATCTTGCCGCCGTGTTAGGGACTGTCATAATTGCAGTTTTTTTTGTAGTAATCGTGATAAACGCGCTCACGTTGTTGATTATCGCAAAGAAACATAAAAGTCATAAATAGTGGCTGTTTTTTGAATAATTTCAATTTCCCTCCCCAATAAATTAATCGTTTCTAGTTGGATAGATCTAATAACGATATGATAATAAAATTTTTTAGTTTCTCGAAAAAGTATTTTTTTCCTATTTTAGTGTTGAGTGTAATTTTTGTTTATTCTTCTATCTTTTGGACGACGGACACTATATACCAATTGGAAGAAAAGTATCTCGTTGATGTCGGGGTTCCTTTTGCTTTTTATTCAATTAATTACTCACACATCGGGCCTATTGAATCTCCTCAGGAGCTGGGCATTGGGTGGCAGGTTCCTGCATCTTTTATCTGGAACATGTTTTTCTTAAACATAATGATTGTTCAATCTGTGTTCACAATTGTATTCTTTCTCGTATATTCAATATTTCCAAAAACCCAAAAATTTTTCAGATTCTTTTCCGTAAAAAATGTCCTCACGGGGCTCCTGTTTTTCGTTGCAATAATTTTTATATATGCATTTGGTCCGTCTTTATTGGCGGGCGGAGAGGTTTCGGTACGGACATCGCCCGACATGAACAACCCTGTTCCTAATTCGGAATTTCCTGCTACTCATGTTCCGTCCCCGGCTACAGCTAATTAGCCGATACAATTTATAACCCTCCGCGTATGATTACAAAGAGGGTTATTTTTTAAAAATACTATAAAATTATGCCTGAAGCTTTAATTACCTTTATTCTTTTCATATTTATTCTTGCATTTCTTACAATCAATATTATCGGTATCTTCCAGACAAAAGGGAGCGTGCTAAAAGTGGCAGGCCTTATTATCGTTTTTGCGCTCTTCTTTACTGGAAGTTCTATCTTTTGGGCAGATGACGCTACTTATCGCTTTGATGTGATAAAACCCCTTGAGAATGGGTGGCCGATTCCTTTTTCTTTTGTAGACCATCCTATGAAGGAGCTATGGGCTCCCCCAGTAATTGTCTGGAACAATTTTTTTGGTAGCGCTATAATTAACGCTATTTTGTGGGGAGTAGGTTTATTCTCACTAGCGCTCTTTTTTCGAAAGGCAGGCATTGTGGTGAGACCGCCCACATTTAAAGTAACTCTTATTGCTATTGTCACGCTTATTGTAGTAATTATTAGTGCTTCGTTTATAAGTTTAAAAATATTAGAATGGAGGAATCCAGGAATTTATATGCCTATTACGCCCATGGTTCGCCATGTAATTCCTACGCCCATCCCATCTCCTCTAAATTAATTATTGCTAGTTGGTTGGAATTTCGGAACAACCCACACAAAAACCCGCCCAAAAGGCGGGTTTTTGTGTGGGCAAGTGAAATGAAAATTCTATCCAAACTTTGTGCTGTTCATAAAAATTTTCTTTTTTTTTTGTAAACCATGTTAAGCTCGAGGCTGGTCTGTTCTTTATAAACGAAAGGAGGTATCTCTAGGGCTACAAGCAATAATGAAATTCAATTCAATCACTTGCTAATCAATTCATAAAGGAGTTACACCATGAGATTTACGAAAGCTTTACTATTGTTGGCTTCACTAATTTTTCCATTCACATCATTTGCTATTCCGCCCGTTGACGTGCGAATTGCAGAAGCAGGAGCTGGTTTCGCACAGGTTTTGAAGGACAGCCCTGAAAAAGAAGTCGAAGTTGCGGCATTTTTCACTAACGATATGACCCTCAAAGATGTTCGCACTGCGTTTATTAACAGCAATGTTACGATCAAGGGCTTTCGTCACGGGACACAATCCTACAGCGGTGGTTATTCTTTGAAGCAAGGCGAAACACTGGACGAGGCGATGGTAAACTACCCTCGAGATCATCTGTTTTTCTTGCAAAAAAGAATGGAAATCGAAGACCGTGCTGTAGTAACGGAAACCAATGTCGAGCTACGCAATGCAATGGTTGCCCACCGCAAGGAGGCCGACCAAATGAAAGCGGACTTCGATAAAAATGGCATTAGTGTCGTTGGTGTCGAAGTTTCTGGGCGGGCACGAGACATTGAGGACTTCAAGAATAAAAATTCTTTTGTCCGCGTTATTGAGCTCAAGCAAAACGGGAAACCGCAACCTGCGATTGTTCCCTAACCAACAATACTGAAAAGGAGATTCATAATGAAGTACCTCTGGAAACTCATTTTAGTTTTATGTTTGTCTTGTAGTGCAGTTCTGGTTCGAGCAGAAGTGCCGTATCAAGATGGAAGCACTATAAACTGTTCATCAGCAACAGACACACAGTTTGTCCCAAGTTGGGGGCAGGTGTATGTGAATCAAGACCAGTACAGTAAATATATTTATCAGTGGATGTACTGGGATAGTTATGGAAGATTGGCGTGGTTCAGTAGTAATGGAGACAGTACATACGAGCCTGAGGCCTTGTTTGACGGATCAGGGAGTGGAATTGTAGAATTCCCTCACTTTCCGGGGGAACCTCCTGTGGGTCCTGGTAATTCTACGACAGCATATGGCTACTTTCCACGGACAGTATGGTATGGAGGTGGTGACGTTGTCGGATATTGGGCTTCTGATTTGCCGAGCCCATATCAAGACACAGCGTGGGGGGATTCAGGTAATGAGTGGGCAGTCACGATAGGGTCTGCTCAGGCCGTATCACTCTCGCCTCAAAGGGTCTATTACACTGTAACACGGGTATATGATGGAGGTGCTAGTTCGGGGAAAGTAAAGTTGTCTTCTCAGAGAGGTCGACTCGCGATCCCCACCACTCCGTCATGGGTTTATTTTTACGGTAAGTGGAATTCGTATGGATGTAACCAACCGCCAACAAACACGCCAACTACGTTTACTCTTCCATGGGACGCAAGTCCAGGTGTCCCTAATTTTGTTGCTCCTGGGTGCCGTCAGTATTGGTATAAGTGGGATATAAGCACAAACGCAAGTTGTTAATCATCAGTAGTTGATACTAGTTAGAACCCCTTAATTAATTTAAGGGGTTCTTTTTATGAGAACTACGAAGTATACTAACAGTATGCTAATTAAATTATTTAGTTTTTCAAAAAAATATTTTTTTTCTATTCTTACGCTAAGTATAATTTTTGTTGGAACTTCTCAAATTTGGGCAGGCGAAATGGTATACAAAGATGAAGACCTGCGCGATGTGCGGTCGGGGCTTCCTCTCGGATATCACTCAATAGATTTTGTTGGAGTAAACGCTTCCCCAGTTGGGCTGTACTTACTTCCGCAAAAAATGAGTAGTTTTAGTTATCCTGGGCAAGGCTATCATACAACTATTCTGCCCATTTTCTTTCTTGATATAGTAATTACGCAAATAGTGCTCACAGGGATTCTCTTTGTTGTTTATACAAGGAGAGTAAACAAGGAAATTTTCTCGTTACTTTCTGTAAAATATATTTTTCTTACCATTTTGTTGCTCCTCCTTGTTGCATTTACCATTTTGTTTGTTCCTATGGGGAATGGACAACCACATTATCAAGGTGTGGGAATTCCTCCGCTAATGTCACCATCCATACTACCTACAGACAGCACCTACGAAACTTTTGGTGAAGTTCTTGAAAAAGAACCAAGAAAAGAAATCTTTGCGACGGCAACTTTTACACACGGTATGTCTTTGGAAGAAGTGAAGAAGATGACAAGAGATGTTGCTTTTGCGGTAAAAGGATTCCGGCACAATACAGGTGAAAGCAATGGAGGTTGTGGGGTTGGTGTCGGGGAGACAGTAGCACAGGCGCTGGACAATTGCGTTCGTGATCACTCGCTTTTTCTTAACCAACGCATAGAGATTGAAAAGAAAATGTTGCCAACAATAACCGATACTGGGCTCCGAAATGCATTTATTGCACATATTGAAGAGGCGCAAAAAGAACAAAAATTTCTAATCACTGCACTTGATCTTTATGGGCGCGCTGAAGATTTGCAACGTTTTAAAGAAAGAAATTCATTTGTTGAAATGGTTGAACTGATGAATCAGGATAGAGAATTACCATTAATGATACCTCCGTCTATGTCTAGTGTCGTCCCGCCATCTTCGAGTTTTGGCGTACCTTTGCCGTCTCCAGTAGGTCCTGTTAAATAACTCTCACAATCGGTGTTCATGGCTCTATATCTAAAAAGGTAATAATACGTTCTAAAAACCCGCCAAAAAGGCGGGTTTTTCGTTGATTTTAATGCATAATCCATCATTCCCTATTTTAAATTCAATATTCCACCCATTTTCCTTGACCCCCACACCTACTTTTTCATCGTGTTTTATTGCTTTTTATTCATTCAGTAAACCCTTATTTATCAAGTGAAATATAGGATTCTTGTAGACAATATATTGGAAACACAATGCAATAATGAAAAAGTAGGTGTCGGGGTTGACATCGTTTTCCTTTTGTATATAATGGCTGGATTGTTGCATATGAGTATCGGAACCAAAAACACCCTCGGCGGGCTTAGATAGGAACCATTACGGCTTCTATTTTACCCGCGTTATCGCGGGCTTTTTTATTCCGATGAGAACGTTCATCGAAAGTTGATTGACAATTTCATTCTGTCACACGCACCGTTAAGGAGGTCTTTGAGTGTGTGTAGACAGGCAGGTAAAAACACACCTTGTTTTTATTTAATCTCTTCGCATTTCATTAAAAATCTCGACTACGACTTTGAGAAAAATTTTCTTTGAGCCTCGGCTCAATTCAAATTTTTCTCCTCGTCTCGCCTGAGATTTTTAACGAAATTCACGAAGATTTAATTAAAAGCAAGGTTAAGTCCTCACCAATTAAGCAGGGTGAGGCAGCCGAGCACCAGCAATGGTGCTCGGGAACAAATAATGATTGTGGTTTTTAAATTTCCTAATAAGAAATTTAAGAGCATATGGTGGATGCCTTGGTTCTAAGAGGCGATGAAAGACGTAGCATGGCTGCGATAAGCTTCGGGGAGGTGCCTAGCAACCTTTGATCCGGAGATCTCTGAATGGGGAAACCCCGCGACCGTAATAGGTCGTGACCAACATTTAAAGGTTGGAGTAGACCCAGGGAAGTGACACATCTCAGTACCTGGAGGAAAATAAAAAAAGCCGCCGAATGGCGGAACATTTCCTGAATAGCGGCGAGCGAAACGGAAATAGCCCAAACCTACTATTTATAGTAGGGGTTGTAAGGCAGAGACGTCGTATTTATACGAGAGGAGTTACAAAATGTAATGTTAGTTGAATATGCTGGAAAGCATAGCCCTAGACGGTGATAGCCCGGTAAACGAAAACGTTACGTCTTCTTTGTCTTTGTTCTTGAGTACTTCGAGACACGAATAGCTCGGGGGAATCTACCAGAACTAACTGGTAAGGCTAAATACTCTTAGAAACCGATAGTGAACTAGTACCGTGAGGGAAAGGTGAAAAGAACCCCGGTGAGGGGAGTGAAATAGAACTGAAACCATATGCTTACAAGGAGTCGGAGCGGGCGCATCACATTGGGTGTGATACGCGAGTCCATAAAGTCCCAAAGTCAAAAGTCGAAAGTGGGTGCATTTGCATTTACTTTGGACTTTCAGACTTTTAACTTTTGACTTAAGCATCGCGCGTAGCGTGATGCGCCTGTGACGGCGTGCCTATTGAAGAATGAGCCAACGAGTTAATGTATACAGCGTGGCTAAGTCCTTGTCGGATGGAGCCTTAGAGAAATCGAGTGTGAATAGCGCGTTTGTTGTATGCATTAGACCCGAAGCCAGATGAGCTTACCATGAGCAGGGTGAAGTTTGTAGAAATACAGATGGAGGCCCGAACCGGTTGGCCGTGCGACACCATCGGATGACTTGTGGTAAGGAGTGAAAAGCTAATCGAATCTGGTAATAGCTGGTTCTCTCCGAAATATGTTTTGGCATAGCGTCTGGCGTACCCTCTGGGGGTAGAGCACTGGAAGGGTTAAACAGGGAGCAATCTCGTTAACCCTATCAAACTCCGAATACCAGAGATTAAATACCAGGCAGTAAGACTACGGGGGCGAAGCTCCGTCGGTCAAAAGGGAAACAGCCCTGATCTCAAGTTAAGGTCCCAAAATTTACGCTAAGTGCACTTAAGGAGGTGGAGTTTCTCAGACAGTGAGGATGTTGGCTTAGAAGCAGCCATCATTTAAAGAAAGCGTAACAGCTCACTCACTAAGAGACTCTGCACCGAAGATAATCGGGGCTAAGCGTAGTACCGAAACTGAGGGTTCTCTCGTCTTTAGAGATGGGGGAGCGGTAGGAGAGCGTTCATGTCTGCGCTGAAGGAGAAGTGTGAGCAACTCTGGAGCGGCATGAAGTGAGAATGTTGGCACAAGTAACCACAATGCGGGTGAGATCCCCGCACGCCGTAAGAGCAAGGTTTCCTTTGCGATGTTGATCAGCGAAGGGTTAGTCGGGCCTAAGGTGATAGCGAAAGCTGCAGCCGATGGACACAGGGTTAATATTCCCTGACTTTTTATTTGTGCGATGGAGTGACGAAGGTTAGTATGCGGTGCGCATTATTGGATTTGCGTTTGTGTCATCAGTGTGATTCTTAGGTAAATCCGGGAGTCTGGTTTTAATACCGACCGCAAGTGAAGCAGAAATGTCTGGGTTCGCCCAGTGCAGATACCGCAAAGCAACTTTCCGAGAAAAGCTTCTAAGCATAACAAATAAAAAACCGTACCTAAAACCGACACAGGTGCTCGAGTCGAGTAGACTAAGGCGAACGAGTGATTGCTTCTCAAGGAACTCGGCAAAAAAGCAGCCGTAACTTCGGGATAAGGCTTGCCTCCACCACTTTGCGTTTAAAGTCGCATCGATAAAATTACTTCATTTGCATCGTTGAGAAGAATTTTTTCCTCCACGCAATGTACACTTGTACATCTTGGTCTTAAAAAATTCTTCCCGCCTTGCAACTAAAGCAATTTAATCAATGCTTAAGCAAAGTTGATGGAGTCCGAAGAATTGAGTGTATCGAGACCGTGCTTGAACAGCAGAGCTGCCGTTCAAGCACAAAAATGTTATTTGAAAAAGTGAGTGATTGTGGGTTTTGTTAAGGGGGAATTACCCTCCTTATTACGAAGGAGAATCATTATGATGATTGGCAATGTTCTTCATGCGAATCAGGTGTGGCTAGCTCATGGGCACCCGGTATCAATTTGGGAGATTTCCACGATTGTCGCATGTTATGTGACGATGTATATTCTTGCACGAAGTCACGATGCAATCAGTATATCTCATGGAAAAAAATTCTGGTGAAAGTACTTTTCACAGGGCGACAGGAATTTCGCCCTCTTAACAAAACTCATAATCAAAAACTCATCAAATACAAAAATGTTGACTAAATTTGGCTTTAGGGATATAATATATAGTCTAGACAATGGAGGGTTTT
>JAUSES010000062.1 GCA_030649835.1 bacterium | reverse complement strand
GTAGCTTTTATCCGTTAATCTTCGGTCGCATCTAACGCGAACCGTCGGTTCACTATGCTCTGCTTTCGCATCTGTTTGACATGCACGTCTCACAGTTAGGCTCCCTTGTGGCATTACCCTATCGGCACGGTTTCCATTCGTACCTAGGGAACCTTAATAGGCCCCTCCGTTACTTTTTAGGAGGGATTCGCCCCAAACAAACTACCCACCAGAGAGGGTCCCTCGTCGTTTTTACCAACGAGGTTAGCACTTACACAAATACAGAATGGTATTTCACTGTTGACTCCAGATCATCCGAAAACAACCCTTCAAAGTCTCCCATCTATGCTACGCAGTAGTCGCGTAAGTGCAGTCTCAAGCTATAGTAAAGCTTCTGGGGTCTTTCTGTCTTGCTGCAGGTAACCGGCATCTTCACCGGTATTGTATTTTCACCGAGCCATTCCCCGAGACAGTTCTCCAGTCGTTACACCATTCGTGCGCGTCGGAACTTCATGTTACATCGCAGACTCGTAACCACGATACTAATATGCGAATTAGTACGAATGATACGAATAAAATGCGAAACCCATTATTACTAATGGCACTGACTATATCTTCTCCAAACCAATATCACTTTAGTCTCAACCTTCTTTGTGTTAATAACTAAAGAACTTACTTTCGCTTGTGCTATACCATGAGATATGGATGCGCTTGTTCTAGATCAATGTTGCTATGGTATCCATGGGTATTCGCTTCGATCGTCTGCTTCGTGCCGTCCGTGAAGAATAGGACGATTTTCCGCGGTTGCTTCCATTTATCGAAGCTCATTTTGACGCGTTTGATCGTTTTACCGCTAAGCATTTGATTAAGTTTCGTTATCATGATGTGCTCCACATTTGTCTCGGTTGAGAACAAAGTGATATTGGTTTGGGTCTGCGTATTATGGCAATGCATTTTGAACGCACTCGCCATCTTCGTCACTACTTTATTAAGTAATGCTTCCAGTCGATACGGGTCTATAAAATCACTTTTATAGTTCCCACGGTATTACCCTCTCTTCAATGTCATAAACCTTGATTTCTATGACTCCAAGTAGGGCTTCACCGTTATTAGCAGATTTTGTTACCGAGATCGCTCTCGGCACGGGCAAATTCCTTACCCGACAAGGTACTTCGCTCTTGCATTGTTACTTCCGCCTGAGGCGGAGACAAAACATTTCTGCTTTGTTCTTTGCATCGCTGCAAAGTTCGGACTATATCTTCACTCGCTTTTGCGAGGTCTAACGTGTAGTCTCTGAGGATTCCAGAAATCGAGATTTTTTTCTTAGATTCATCGTTTCAATTAGTTTTGCAATTGTTTGCATTCCTTTCTTGGAAAGATGTGCTTTCTTGCTAAACATACGTACAATTGAAGCAAAAATTTTAAAATCATTTGCTTTCGCTGTGCGTAGTTTATTTCGAGAAAAAAATGGAATGATTTTTGTTTGCAGTTCATCAATTGACCGAACGCAATATCTATAGAGAGGTTCTCTATGATTATCTTTCCGATTATTGATAAAAATATTTCCACATTGGAAATATTTTTGGATAAGTTGTAATGCGGTTATGCTTTTTGCCCCTTGAGTTACTACGAACTCAGGGAAAACTTGCCAACCTGATTTGGTTGTCTTGTTTTTAATCAAGCTTACGGTAAAACATCCTTCTCCATCAGCAAATCCAACTATCCAATTCTCAATTGCTAGTCTTTCCTGCTGGTTGCCTGCACTGGATACTTTTTTACTTTGCATAATTATCTATGGGATAATTATACCATAGTAGTACCAGATACTTCTAGTGTTTTACACACAGATATTCCAGCATTTGGTTAGATTTTACTAAGGCAGCGTTACCAACCTTAGGACAATTCATGTCTTTTTATTATCTAGTGGTAGCACTAGAATCCTTAATGTCGCCATTAAGATCGGACTATATCTTTAGAAATTACCGTCGGCGTTCCATTGTGATAATTTCATATTTTGCGTGTAGTCTCTGAGGGTTCTGAACTCTTTTCTCATAGAGTGCAGTCTTCCCTGCTGATTGTCCGCATCGATTCAAAATTTTCACTTAATTATAGCGATGTATCGCTATAATTAAGTATTTGAATATTCGCGGGGTTTCCAGCATATAGCAAAATTTTATAACTACAATTGTACTTATAGTTATTGCCGACATTCACCAGGGCTTATAACAATCACCCCTACTCCGCTTCTTGATACTCAAGAAGCTTCGAAGGGCAGGCATGTAAATCAATACACACTTGTCCTTCGTAGCTTTTTGCGAAGCAAAAAGCGAAG
>JAUSES010000060.1 GCA_030649835.1 bacterium | reverse complement strand
GAATTACGAAACTGCAATATCCCAGCATCGTCTTTGCGAGCAAAGCGAAGCAATCCAGGATTATGCTCGATAAACTCTGGATTGCCACGTTGGATTACCAACTCGCAAAGACGGAAAACCAGAGTTTCGTAATTCAAAGTATAGCAAGTAAATGGGACAGTGGGATTTTGATGAGGAGAAAAAGTGGATAGTGGGAATTTAGGCAGAGAATTTACCCCTGAGTAGATTTGGCGGTTTTAAGTTTCTGTGGTTAAATAGGGTTATGATAGTTACCAGTGCCGTATTTGTTAAGGGGATTCTCGGCACCGATAAAATTTTAAGGGAACCATACCGACAGGTCGCCTTTGTGGGACGCTCTAATGTGGGGAAATCAAGTGTGATCAACTCGCTTCTCTCGCGCAAGGACTTGGTGAAATCTAGTTCTATGCCCGGAAAAACGAGGGAAATTAACTTTTTTTTCGTAAACAAAAAATTCTATTTTGTGGACTTGCCTGGGTATGGATTTGCCCGCATGGGCGCAAAAGGGGCGGAGAAAATTCGCAAGCTTATTTTGTGGTATCTCGGAAGTGGTGAGGCAAAGGTAACCCTCGTGGTGCTCATTGTCGATTCTATTGTGAAGCCCATGCCCTACGACAAAGAGATGACGGATATTTTGCGAGCAGAAAATATTCCGTTTGTTATTATCGCAAACAAAATTGACCGATTAAACCAAACGGAGCGTTCACACAACATGAAAGCAATTGAAGCACATTTGGGGGGAGCGGTGGTGCCATACTCTGCACGAACGCACAAAGGAAGAGATGAGTTGTCAGAGATAATTATGAAGGCAATTAAATAAGAGGATTAAGCGCATGCCTATATTAAACCGAAAACTTTTTTTCGCCATCATTATACTAGCCATTGTTTTTGCAGTGGGGTATTTTTTTTCTACCCGTATTTCAAAAACAGTAGAACAAAATGGAAGGATTCGTATTGTGACAAGTTTTTATCCGCTTTCATATATTGCAAATGCTGTGGGCGGGAACATAGTTTCAGTACAAAATCTTGTCTCACTAGGTGCCGAGCCACATGATTTTGAGCCCACGCCACGTGACTTTATCAATATCGGTGAGGCAGATATTTTGATTTACAACGGTGCTTCTTTTGAGCCATGGGTTAAAAAGTGGACAGAAGGTAGTTTTGAAAGACCACAGCAAATTATAAACATGGCAGAGGCACTCGAGGAATCAAAAGTAACGCTACTTAAAAAAAATAATGCTACTGACCCACACTTTTGGCTCGACCCGCTCATTGTGAGGAAGGAAGTAGAAATTGTGCGCGATGTACTTACTCAGATCGACCCTGCTCACCGAGACATCCTTGTAAACAATGCAGAACGATTGATCTCTGACTTGGATATTCTTGATCGGAATTTTCGCGAAGGGCTAGCCGTATGTTCTTTGCGAGAAACCATTGTTTTGCACGAGGCGTTTTCGTATCTTGCACGCCAGTATAAATTTAAAGTTACTGGAATTGCAGGTATATCTCCCGACGAAGAGCCGTCGCCCAAGGAGCTTGCGCGCATCATTACGCTTGTACGCGAGAAAGGGGTAAAGTACATTTTTTCTGAAACCGTCGCGAGCCCCAAATTTTCGGAGCTAATAGCCCGAGAAACAGGAGGGACAACACTTGTTCTTAACCCCATTGAAAGTCTGACTCCAGATGAGGTACAATGGGGTGAAGATTATATTTCTATCATGAGGAAAAACCTAAATAATCTACGTAAAGCAATGGTATGCAACTAATCATTAGATTTTAAACATGCTTCCAGAACCCTACATTGAGCTCGATAATGTCAGCTTTTCATACGATAAAAATACACCAGTTCTTGAGAATTTGTCTTTCACGGTGCGCAAAGGAGAATACCTAGGTATCATTGGTCCCAACGGTGGTGGAAAAACCACGCTCATCAAAATTATTTTGGGTCTTCTTCATCCTACCGACGGCAGGGTCGCGCTTTTTGGGAAAGACAGGCATGATTTCAAAGAAAAGCATCGCATCGGTTATGTGCCACAGCGAGTTACACAAGCAGATAAAAATTTTCCCGCAACCGTGCTTGAGGTAGTGCGCACGGGCCGGACTGCACGGCTTGGGTTCTTTCAAAAATTTACTGAGAAGGATAGTGTCGCAGTAGAGCATGCAATGGAAATTTCAGGAATCTCTCGGTACCGGGATACGCTCGTGGGCAACCTGTCTGGGGGCGAGCGTCAGCGGGTGTTTATAGCGCGAGCGCTTGCAAGTGAGCCTGACGTGCTTATTTTGGATGAGCCCACCGTTGGTGTGGATATTGGCGCGCAAAAAGTATTTTATGATTTTTTAGCATCACTCAATCGTGACCATAACCTTACGGTAATTTTTATTTCGCATGATGTTGACGCTGTCTCGCAGGAGACAAAAACAGTGCTTTGTCTCAACCACAACCTTGTTTGCCATGGACTTCCACACGACCTGCTAAACGAACACGTTTTGGAGCGTCTGTACGGAAAACATGCAAAACGTGTGGCGCATTTACCTGCCAAACTTTTAGAAAAATAATATGCCAGAAATTTTTCAATACGATTTTATGATACGAGCCTTTGAGGCAGGAATAGCAATAGCGATTGTTGCACCGCTTATTGGCATGTTTTTAGTGGTGAGAAGGTACTCTCTCATGGCGGACACACTGGCGCACGTGTCCTTTGCGGGGGTGGCCATTGGGCTCCTTCTCAAAATCAACCCTATTTTTTCTGCGATAGGACTCTCTGTGATAGCGGCTTTTGGTATTGAGTCCCTGCGAAATTCTCGTCGCATTTTTGGCGAGTCTGTTCTTGCGCTTTTCCTCTCTGGTTCACTCGCTGTCGCGGTCATCATACTTTCACTTTCGGATGGGTTTAACGCAAACTTGTTTAGCTATCTGTTTGGAAGTATCTCTACAGTCTCAAGAGGCGACCTATGGGTCATCGTTGCACTCGCGGTGATTGTATTTTTGGATGTAGTATTCCTCTACAAAGAATTATTCTTCACATCTTTTGATTCAGAGCTCGCACAAGCAAGCGGGCTTCCCGTAAAGGCAATCAATCTTACGATGGTGATGCTCGCGGCTGTGGCAGTAGCTATCTCTATTCGCATTGTTGGAGTGCTCCTCATTGGCGCGCTTATGGTCATCCCCGTCATCTCCGCAATGCAGTATGGACGCGGGTTCCGCTTTACACTCATTCTCTCAGTCGTGTTTTCACTTATTTCAGTTATCGTCGGACTTTTTGCTTCCTACTATCTTGACCTCGCCTCCGGTGGCGCAATCGTCCTCGTCGCCCTCATTATTTTCGTGCTAAGCCTTATTTTTGTGAAGAAGAGTTAGGGGAACGAGAGGGAACATTTGAGACAGGAAGAACAGAGGAACAGGGGGGGGCTGGAGAAACGTTTGGAACAGGGGGAACGGTGGCCCACAAAAAACATAGTAACGCACAGTCGCTACGCGACTGTGCGTTACTTGTATGTAGTTCCCCTTGTCTCAAACGTTCCCCATATGTGTCCCAGCCCCTAGTACACCTTATCAAGATGGTCCTTTATATATGCGAGGTCGTGGCCGTAGACTTTTTTGCCGGGGTTGAAAATGTTTTGTGGGTCAAAAATATTTTTTGTTTGTTCGAAGAGACTGTAGATTTTGTCGCCATACATTTGGCGCAAGTATGCAGTGCGTATAAGCCCGTCATTGTGTTCTGCAGACATTGACCCGCCAAATTCAAAAACCAAGTCAAATACTTTTTGCCCAAGCTCCATCACAATGTCGCGATCGCGCGCATTGTGCAGGTTCATGAGGGGGAAGATATGGAAGTTACCGTCTCCGATGTGTCCCTGAATAGTGTAGGTGAGTTTGTATTCAGCCATTATTTTGTCGAGTCTCGGCATAAAGTGAGGGAGCTTCTCGGGCGCAATAATAATGTCATCAATAAATGGCGCGGTTTTGTTTTTACCGCTGTGTTTGCGCAAAATGTTGAAGCTCTCGTGGCGCATTGTCCAAAAACGCTCGGACTCCTTTGGAGTCTGCATTATTTCCATCTGGAGGTGAAACTGTTTGAGGTCTGCAAACGCTGCCTGTGCCTTCTCTGTTGCTTTTTCATCGGTCTCTCCGGTAAATTCTGCGAGAAGGACAAGGCGAGGGAAGCCACCCTTGAGCACCATGATTACCTCAGGAATAAACGAAAGTCCAAGCTTGATGAGCCCCGTTTTCATAGCTTTTATAAAGTCGGGAAGGAAACGAAGAATGAATTTGATCACACGGTCGTCATACGTCTCAAAGGTTTCTGGTTTATGAGAGAGAACTTTTCCGATAAGTGTTGAAAGGATGCCCAAGTCACGTAAAAAAATAACGATGAGCTTGCGGTGCTCCCTTGGTTTAATGAGCGCAAATTCTATTTCTGTAAAAATACCAAGCGTACCCTCGGAACCAACAAAAAGCTTGGTGAGGTCAAATGTCTCTCTGTCCCATACTTCCCAGAGTGCATATCCAGTGGCGTTCTTTGCGACATTTGGTTTTGCCTTTTTTATTACATCATAATTATCCTCCAGAAGTGTGTGCATACCGCGATAGACAGCACCTTCAAGGGTTTGCATTTTTTTCTTTTCTTCAAGCTCGGAAGGAGTTAGTGGTCCAAATTCATACTCATTGCCATCAGAAAGGACGACTTTCAAACGCTTGACCCAGTCGCGAGTAGAACCATAGGTGAGGGTCATTTCACCTGAGGCATTGGTGCCCGTCATCCCGCCCACGGCGCAGAGGTTGCGTGAGGCAGGGAAGGAGGGCATGATCACCCCAAGTTCCTTTGTAGCTTTGTCCATATCACGATAGAAAACTCCCGGCTCCACAATGGCGCGCTCAGCCGAAACACTTCTTATGTGGTTCATATCCCCAACGTCTACAATAACAGAATCATTCAAAGCACCACCAGCCATTCCTGTGCCTGCAGCGCGGGGGGTTAGAGAAAGAGAAGAGTCCTCGGATTTTTTACTTGCAACGAAAGAAACTAATTTTTTGATATCAGTGGCGTCCTTTGGTCTGACTGCAACCGCGGGGCGAAGCTCAAACAAGCTCGCATCATTTTCGTAGGGGATAAGGTCGCCTTCAGCGCTTAAAATTTGTCCTTCAAAGTCAGTCTCTCGTAGCGCTCCATCAATGTTAATAACTTTTTCCATACCGTTCATTCTAGCACTTAATTTGTACCGATGATAATCGTAATATCAAATAGTGAGTTTTTTGTAGTCGTGGCGATGGCTCCGCTGTACATTTTTCTAACCTCGTGAAGAAGTTCCTCCTCCAATGGTCTCATGTCTTCTGTAAGAAAAATAGTAGAAGTTGCGTGTAGCGTTGCTTCATTTCCAGTAACTGCCTTTGCAAATCCAAGTGATTGAAGTTTCTCCGCAAGCATTCCCGCACTCCCACTCTTTGTGGTGCTGTTTAGAATCTTGATGGTAAGGGAACTTTTATCAATGGTTACTTGATTGTTGATTGATCCTATTACAGCGCCCGGTACGCTCTCTTTCATTGTATCACTTGCAGATGTTGTTGCGATAACAAATGGTGTGGAAGTGGGCAATGCGTTTTTTTGTGTTGAGGTGCTAATACCAAGTTTCTTTGCAACAATATTATAATTTTCTCTATTAAGAGTTTGCTCTTGTTCCAAAGGAGTGCTTAAAAATGCAGAATCAATATTTCTTGCAATGAACCTTACGGAAAAAAAGAATAGAATACTCACCACAATAATAAACGAAAGCATCACTCCACCATATAATATCGCACGAGGTCGAAGGCGACTAATTTCTGACTTAAGTTTTATAATAAATTGTGACATAATATTTATTGTGTAGCCTCTGTAGCAAGAGAGGCGCTGTACGACACCGCACCACTAACGCGCCAATCCGCTTGGTCTGACGAGATACTCAAGGAGTCGATTTTGGTAAAGTAGGGAAGCATTTCAAATTGCTTGAGGTAGTTCACAAGTGATGAAACATTTGTCGACATTGAATTCTGGTAGTTTATTGTAAGGATAGAAAAAGTATCGCTCTCACCTTCAGTCACCTGTGCGGGAAAGTTAAAGGATTGAATGAGACCGTTACGAAGGGCAAGGCTCTCAAGGGTAGAGATAAACTCCAAAATATTATTTGAGGGGATGAAAGAATGTCTTATTATTGTATCATTGTCTCCAATGGTAGCAATCTCATCATTCATGCGCGTCACAATCTCAGTTTGTTTGATTTGTGAAGTAGCTAAATTTTGGTTCTTTGAGACAGTGGCCGTTATCTTTGTAATTTGACCCGAGAGATAGAAAACAATGCCACTTGCAATAAGAAGAAAGCCAAAAGCAATGATGACGTGTTTGCCGAATATTGCAAATAGATTTTTTGTAGTGAACATAATATTAAGGAGTTTTTGCGTTAAAATAAAAACGTTCTCCGTTTTTAAAACGGAAAGAAACAGTAAAAGGAAGTTGTTCTTTCTGAATAAGGTTGGTTAGAGGCAGTTCAACCTCAAAAATGAGAGGAGATGCTTGAAGACTTTTTTTGTAATTGTTGAGGGTCACACGGTCTCTTGCCAGTCCTGAAAGTGTAATCTTTCCTTTTGGGTCACCTGATGAAAATGAAGAAATAGTGATCCCGGGAGGGGTAAGGTTGATAACACTTGCTAATACCTCGCTCCAGAGTGGCATTTGCGAAAGAAATGAAGCCCCCGCGTTTGTTATCAAATTTACATCGCTAATCTTTTTTTCTAACTTCGCTAGATCCTGGGGAATAGTTGTTGCAGAAAGACTACTCATTTTGTCAGATCTACTTTTTGCAACAGAAAGCATAAAAAGATAGGTGGCAAGGAATGCAATGACAAAAAACAACGAGGCGCCAATGATGAGGTTTCTCATAAAAACAATAAATGTTGTTGCTCGTTGGTATGCATATGCTTCCTCTGTTCCTACAGGGAGCAGAGAAATAAGATTATCTTCACCTTCGGGTATTTTCCCACGGATGAGCGCACCGAGCGCTATAAACCATTTTTGTTTCTGGGTACCTCCGGGGATGCGGTCTGTATAGTCTTCTCGAATGTCTGCCTGAGAAAGATCAGCTTCTACGATGTTCCCTTCGCCCTCAGATTCTAGGGAAAGCCTTACTTTACTTACTTCAGCCGGAAGTTTGTCTTCTGTAATAAAATTGAATGGTAGAGTACGCGAGAATCGCAAAATCCCATCCTTGAGTACAAAAATTGTTGCGCCGTCTGGTTTAACCTCGGTAAAAATAGTCGTCTCCTTGGGGACCATGCGTACAGAACGAGCAATAGCAGCAAGGTGACTCTCAAGAGCAAGGGTCTTAATTCCGGATTTTTCAAGAGCTGATACATATCCATCTGCCACAGCACGCGGAATTGTTGAAAGGAGGATCTCATTTGTAGTCATTGTTCCTCTAGTTTTCTCCCAATCCAGGTACACATCCTCTGTTTTTATGGGAAGCTGAAAATGAATAGCAAGCCGCATTGCCTCGGTAAGACGTGCGTCTTCAACTGATTTTGGAAATGAAAAAATCTTTGAGTAGATTTTATCATCAGGGATTGCAACAATCGCATAGGTCGTGTTTACTTTTGAATTGATCCAAATACCTCTCAATATTTTACCAAGAAAATCAATATCGGTTACAACTCCCCCCACAATAAGGTTTGAGGGGATAGGCTCCTCTATGAGTACGAGCTCATCTCCGTGGCTTGAGTCACCGTAATCCTTAATATGCTTGTGGGGTCTCCAAAAAGCGATACGAATAACCGAGTCGCTAATCTCTATCCCCGCAACACGTTTTTCTTTTGTAAAAATACGAAGTAGGTTCATACAGATGGAATATAGAATATAGAATTTAGGATCCTGAATCTGATTTTCCTATATTCAAATTTCTATCTACTAAATCCTATCATTTAAGTATATCAAGTTTCAGAAACGCATGCTACAATAAAATGGAGTGTGGAGGCTAGTTGCCGAAGGCCCACCAGCCCTGTTCCTAAATTCTAAATTCCATATCCTACATTCTAACTAAATGAAACTTCGTACAAAGGCGATTATATTTTTTGGATCATTTCTTCTCGTTACCGTATTTGTGGTTGTTTTTTATGCACAGCATGTTGTGAGCGTAGCATTTAAGAGTCAGATTACAGATACTCTCCGTATTAGTGCTGGTCAGGCCGAGGGATCCTACTATACATTTTTGAAGTCACTCCGTAGAGAGGCGCTCGAATGGACAGCTTCTGCGACACTACAGGATGTTGTAACAAGACTTCTAGAGACAAAAGAGGGAAGCACTGCACGCAAGACAGCAGAAAGCGATTTTGCTAAACATATTATAGAAAAAAGAATACCGTATGATAAGTCGGTTATGATGGCGGAGATTCTCGACAAGAATGGAATAGTTATTGCATCCACTCGACCAGAACGTCTAGGAACTGACGAGCTCAAGGAAGAAGTAGAGTTAAAGGCGCACTATTTTAGCAAAACAATTGGAGCCAATTTTGGAGAGACATTTGTAAGAAGCATTGTTTTTGAGACAGACGAGTCGACAGAGCCTATGGTTCACGTAACTGCACGTTTTTTTAAAACGAGCGCTTCGGGTAAATTTGTACCATTGGATGCAGTTCTTCTAATACATTTTTTGAGTATCAACGAAATAGCTGAAACAATTTCTGGGGAAATTAAAAATAAAGAAGTCGGATTATCAAGAAGTGTGCTCAATACAAATTATAAGACCTCAGACATATATATAGTAAATAGTCATAAGTTAATCGTTACCCCATCTCGGCATATTGCTGACATAAACAAAAAGCAGAAAGCTGACGTCCCTCCAGTACGTGAATGCTTGGAAAAAGGCATTGACACAAGTATGGAATACGATGATTATCATGGAATTCGGGTTTTTGGCGTTTCGCGATGTCTCGCGTCTGATGATCTAGTCCTTCTTGTTGAGGTAAGCAAAGAAGAAGCCTTCTCGGCGCTTGCATCCCTTGCTCGAACAACTATTTTTACCGGTGAGATAGTACTGATTTTTGGAATATTTATAATAATATTTTTTGTACGACTTCCACTTAAACGTATTGAGGAAGTTGTATCAGCTCTCGAGCGCGTGATGAAAGGGGATCTCACCGCACAGGCAATAGTGCACACAAAGGACGAAATAGGAAAGCTCGCAGGAATGTTTAACACAATGGTGCAGTCCATTCGCACAACACAAGGTGAGCTCGTGAAGTCTAAAGCAGAGATTGAAGAGAAAGCACTGGCTCTCGAAAAAGATATTCACGCGCATGAGGAACAAGAGAGGTTCCTCGAAGAATCAAAGATCGCAACCTTAAACCTCCTTGAGGATTCATGGAAGGCAAAGGAGAGGCTTGAGGAGGAGGGAACGAAACTGCAAACAATTCTTTCCTCTATTGGGGACGGACTTGTACTCATTGATCCGGAATATAAAATCGTTCTAGTAAACACAAAAGCACTTGAAATATTTGCAATGAAAGAGGAGGAGCTTGCGGGGAGAGACCTGCGTAGTGTTGTAAAGTTTTTCAAAAAGAAGGAAATTCTTGATGTAAAGGATTGGCCAACTGAGGAAATGTTTCGTACCAAGCGAGCGGTTACGACATCTCTTGAGGATAGCTTTTGTATTACGACAGATGGACGAGAAGCAGAGCTTCCTGTAGCGCTTTCGATCGCACCACTTAGTGGGAGATTTCACGGTGCAGTTATTGTTATTCGTGATATCGCGGGAGATTATGCGCTCGATGAAGCAAAGTCAGGGTTTATTTCAGTGGCATCGCATCAGCTTCGTACCCCCCTTACCTCTATTCGTTGGTATTCGGAAATGCTTTTGTCCGAGGATGCGGGGACGCTCAACGATTCACAAAGGGATTTTATGAAGGAAATCCATGGGGGGGCAGAACGTTTGTATCAGACAGTGGACCTACTTCTGGGAATTTCGCGCATTGAGAGTGGAAAAATTAAAGCAGATAGAACACCGATAGATATGAGTATGTTTACAAGCGAAGTTGCTAAAGAGATTGGACCACAACTTGAGGATAAAAAGCTTACTTTAAAGGTATCGCCACCGGAGAGAGATCCTGTAGTTGTCTGGCTAGACTCAATTATTTTGCGTCAGGTTATTCTCAATTTAATCTCAAATGCTATTTCGTATACAAACAAGGATGGTATAATCGAGATAAAATGGTGGGTGGAAGACAGCGGAAAGGAAGCAGTGGTATCTGTGAGTGACAATGGTATCGGTATCCCTGAAGCACAACGCTCTCGCATTTTTTCCAAATTTTTCCGTGCAGAGAATGCGCGCGCGCAAATCCCCGACGGCACAGGGCTCGGATTGGCACTCGTGAAGGATCTCGTGGACTCGTGGGGTGGAAGAGTATGGTTTGAAAGCGAGGAGGGTAAGGGAACGACATTCTTCTTTACCGTGCCGTTCACCTCCACACCTACTTATCTATCGTCGTAAAAAATGTATTACCTATATGTACTAAAAAGTCGAAAAGATGAACTTTTGTACATCGGTTCTACTAATGATTTACGACGCAGACTTGCAGACCATAATTCTGGTAAAGTACAATCTACAATGAGTAGGCGACCATTTGAAATTAGATATTATGAAGCATATATAAGTGAGAGCGATGCTCGCAAAAGAGAAGCGTCGCTTAAGAGAGATGGTCGCGCGCTTTCTCAGCTTAAAAACGTGTCGCTGAATGTCTGCAATAGATAAGTAGGTGTGGGGGTTCACTACAAGGTTGCATAACGCGATAGGAATGTTACTATAGTTAAAGTAATTTCAGAATATGAATGAACAATTTCCAAAGACAGTCCTTCTCCTAGAAGACGATATTGCGCTCAATCACGCTATTGTGCTTAAACTTGAGCAAAAGGGTCATCGCGTTATATCAACAATGCGCGCGGAGGACGCACTTCGTGTGCTTGATTCTGAGCATCCTCATATAGATATTGTGTGGCTCGACCTCCTTCTTCCTGGGATGAATGGAATAGAGTTTCTTGAGAAGGTTCGCAAAAATGAAGAGTATAGGGATTTGAAGGTAGCTATTTGCTCCGTCTCGGGGGGAGAAGAATCAAAAGGTACTGCACTTGAACTTGGCGTTGTTGATTATTTGGTAAAAAGCGACTACGATATTAATACACTTGCAGACAAGATGCTGAGTTACGCATAATATTTTATGGACATCATGAAAAAAGTTTTAATAGTGGAGGACGATGAGCATATTTCAAAGGTGTATGAAATTAAGTTTGCCAAAGAGGGGATAGCCTCGTGTCTTGTGCGTAGTGGGGAGGAAGCGATTCCAAAAATTATTAGTGAAAGACCAGATCTCATTCTCCTTGATATCATGCTCCCCAAAAAGGATGGATTTAGCGTACTTGAAGACCTTCAAAAAAACCCTGATATTGCCAATATTCCTGTCGTCGTTCTTTCGAACCTAGGGCAACAGGTGGACCAGGACCGCGCGCTCGCACTTGGCGCAAAGGAATATCTGGTAAAGGTGGACTACCCAATACAGGAGATTATAGATAAGGTAAAGGGGTATCTCGCGTAGCAACGCGAGAACAGAGGGAACTTGGGAGGGGCACACTTGGGACAGGGGGAACAGGGGGAACGAATAACGCACAGACGCTACGCGACTGTGCGTTATTTGTTCCCCCCGTCCCAAGTGTGCATTTCCGTTCCCCCTGTCCCCAATGTGTATCCCTGTTCCCTCAGTGAGTCCTCGTTCCCCTTGTGGGTTCCTGTCCCGTGTGTGCCCCTCCCAAGTCCCCACGCGTTCCCCTTGTGGGCCATTGTCCCAAACGTTCCCCCTGTGCACCCCCGTTCCCCCTTCCGAGTTATCCACAGCCCTATTTCCTTTTCCCGAAACACCTTGGTATAATATTGTGGTAGTAATTAATTAATTTTTAAAGAATATGATTTCAATGAATATGAAAAAAGGAGCAGGTCACGCAAAGGGCTTTACTCTCCTTGAACTTTTGATCGTTATTTCGATCATCGCAATTTTATCAGTCGCACTCGTGCTCATCTTGAACCCAGCGGAAACTCTGAAGAAATCTCGCGACACTCAGCGTATTTCTGATTTGAATACTATCAAGACTGCGCTTGGACTCTACCTTACAAGTACATCTACACCATGGATGAATGGGAATACAGATGTCGCTTGTGCTCCATGGAGCAGTAGCACAACGACCCTAAGCGTGCTTACAGACGGAACGGGTTGGTTACCAATCAATCTTAACTCCCTTACAAGTGGATCTCCAATCTCAAGTCTTCCTGTTGATCCAGTAAACAGCGGCGCAATGGGATACGCTTATAAGTGTAACAATACTGCTAAAACCTTTGAGGTTAGCGCAGTACTTGAAAGTTCTGAATATAGCCCACGTATGTTAAATGCAACGGATGGCGGAACTGACGACACTCGCTATGAGGTGGGAACAAATCTAGCACTCTAGTCAATCTCTCGATTAGTAGTTCACAAAACAAAAGCGCCGCGAGGCGCTTTTGTTTTGCATATTAAAATCTCCTTATACTCCTGAGCCTTACTTTTTCATAGTATATACTATGAAAAAGTAAGGCTCAGGAGTATACTATTTATGATGCACATCACGCCAGACAAATTAAAATCTATTGTAGTTGAGTCAGGCTTAGTAACTGACGACGAGTTTGCAGTTGCCGTAGAGGAAGCTCGACGCTCGGGACACACCATTCAAAATGTACTCATTGGGAGAGGGAAAATCCCTGAGGATTATTTCGCAGAGCTTCTTTCACCATATTATGGAGTACCGATTATAAATCTAAAAAAAGAGGGAGAACCGATAGACCCGGAAGTCCTAGAACTTATTCCTGAGGTGTATGCAAAATCTAAAAACATTGTTTTGTTTGCCTATGACAAGGTAGAAAATCGTGCAAAGCTCGCGATGCTTGATCCTTTTGACTACGAAACCATTGAATACGTGCGGGCGCGCGTGGGGGGATGGGTGGATGTGTATTTAACCGCATTTCCAAGCCTTCGTTTTGGACTAAAACAATACAAGAAAAAAGTTGGTATAAATTTTGATCAGATTATTTCAGAAAACGTAGAGCAGTCTCTAGCAATTACCGGTGAAGGCGATGTAACAAAAGGTGCAACAGCCGTCCCCATCGTAAGTATTCTGGACAATATCATTGATCATGCCGCGAGTTTGAATAGCTCGGACATTCATTTTGAACCATTGGATAAGGAGCTTTTAGTACGATTTCGTATTGATGGTATCATGCAGGAAATAGTGAGTCTCCCAAAAGCGATAGCCCCTGTGCTCGTCGCGCGAGTAAAAATTCTAGCTGGAATGCAAATAGACGAGCACCGCACCCCCCAAGACGGACGTTTTCATTTTGACATGGACGACGGAGCATCTATTGATATACGTGTAAATATAATGCCTGTTTTCCATGGTGAAAAAGTTGAAATGCGTATTTTGAAAGGATCTGCACGACCACTTACACTAAAAGATTTGGGTGTTTCAGACGAGGGTATAGAAATCCTTTTTAATGAAATTAGAAAACCACACGGAATGGTTCTTGTTACAGGTCCAACAGGACATGGAAAAACAACCACGCTCTACGCGATACTGCAAATTCTTAATACCCCAACAGTTAACATTACCACAATCGAGGACCCTATCGAATATGAATTTCCTCGTGTAAACCAGACGCAGGTAAATCTAAAATCAGGAATAACCTTCGCAAATGGACTTCGCGCGCTTCTTCGTCAGAATCCTGATATCATTATGATCGGAGAGATTCGTGATAACGAAACAGCTGAAATTGCTGTGCATGCAGCACTGACGGGGCACCTTGTGTTATCGTCACTTCATACTAACGACGCGACATCAGCGCTTCCACGGTTGCTTGACATGGGAGCACAGGCATTTCTTCTTTCTTCCACCGTAAACCTGGTTATTGCTCAGCGTTTGGTGCGCCGCATTTGTGCTTCGTGCACTGAGTCATACTCCGCAAGTCCTGAAATTGTGCGGTTGATAAAAGCGCAGATGGAGCTTTCGGGAAATGTTTCTCATAATGTTCCTACTACGTTATACAGAGGAAAGGGGTGCAAAGTTTGTGGGAATTCTGGGTTTCAGGGTCAAATTGGTATATTTGAATTTTTTATAATTACTGATACCATACGAGAATTTATTCTTCGCGAGGCAAATGTTAATGAGATTCGCAAGCGCGCAATTGAAGATGGTATGACCAGCATGTTTGCTGATGGTTTAAACAAGGTGGAGCGCGGGACGACAACCATAGAGGAAATTTTAAGAGTAGTTAAGGAATAATTATTATGGCAATATATCTTTACGAAACATATAACCGTGACGGAGCGATTGTGCGCGGGGAGTACGAGGCGGACACACGTGATGAGGCTGTGGGGTACCTACTTCGACGCGATCTTACTCCCATAACAGTAAAGCTCCTCGGTGGAGGGAAAAAGGGGATAAACCTCTCCATGTCCCTTTTTGAAAAAATTAACTCAGTGGATATTTTGTTTCTGGTACGCAACTTGTCCGCGACAATTAAAGCAGGACTGTCTGTAGTAGAGGCGCTAGACATCCTTATACAAGATACAGAAAAAAAAGTGGTAAAGAATATGTTGCAAGAGATTCAGGCAATCGTAAAAAACGGACAGCCACTTTCTATGGGATTTGAAAATTACGCAGAGTCATTTCCTCCAGTATTTTTAGGGATGCTTCGTTCGGGCGAGGCATCGGGTCAGCTTGATCGTACCTTTGCTGAGCTCGGTAAATATCTTTCAAAGGAATATGCACTACGCGCAAGAGTCAAATCTGCATTAACCTACCCAGTTATTTTGCTCGTTGCCTCACTTGGTGTTGTTTCCCTCCTTCTTATTTTTGTTCTTCCAAAGCTCACGAAAGCATTCGCTTCAAGTGGCGTTGCGCTCCCATGGTTCACAAAGTTTTTTCTCGCTATTTCAAACGCTCTTACCTATAATTTTTTCCTTGATATTTTTGCCTTCGCATTTATTGTATGGTTTTTTATCTATTTTAGGACAACACGAACAGGTAAGAAGGTTTTTTTCTGGGTTATTTCACATACGCCTGTTGCAAATGAGTTGGTAAGAAAGATTGCCTTGGTGAGGTTTACCCGCACACTTGGCAACCTGATGTCAAGTGGGCTTTCTGCCGTGGATTCTCTCCAGTCTGCAGGAGATTCTGTGGGAAACCTTAACTATCAGAGAGCGATCTCTGCTGTTGTTGATGATGTAAAAAATGGAATTTCTATTTCAGATGCGCTCCTAAAGTTTCCGGAACTTTTTCCACGACTTCTTGTGAGTCTCTCTGTAGTAGGGGAGCGCACAGGTACACTATCTGAAATCCTGATTACATTTTCAGATTTTTACGAAGAAGATGTGGACAACAAGCTCAAGGACCTCACTGCAGTTCTGGAGCCTGCACTCCTGCTCATTATGGGCCTCCTTGTTGGATCCATTGCTGTTTCTATTATCCTTCCTATTTATCAGCTTGTAGGACATTTTACATAGGGGGAGGGAAGGAACGTTTGGGACGAGGGGAACAGGGGGAACAGAAATGCACACTTGGGACAGTAACCCACAAGGGGAAGGAGGGGGAACGATAGAACATAAAGGACTAAAGAGTTAGGATACTATAAAAAATGACAAACACGCATAGAATATTTAGGTTCCGAGAATTTCCTGTATACGCAGATGTGCGAGCTTTTATTTCCTCTGCAAAAAAGATATCCTATGCAAAATTTCCTAAACGTGAACAATTTTCTTTACAACAGCAATTATGTCGTGCACTCGATTCTGTATTGCTTAATATTGCAGAGGGGGCTGACAGAGGGACAGATAAGGATTTTGCTCATTTTTTGAACATAGCACATACTTCGCTTAACGAGGTTGTTGCTTGCTTCGATGTTGCTTTTGATAGTAAGTATTTTTCCATAGATGAACACAATGAATTGCTTAAAAATGCGGAGTTTCTTGCTCATCAACTAATCTCTTTTCGTAATTCGATTTTACGGACTCCAAAAAAATAATCATGATTATAAAGAACAACAACGGGGGGAACGAAAAATACACAAGGGGAACGGTAAGAACCGGGGGACAAAAGAAACGCACAGTCACGGAGCGACTGTGCGTTTCTGTCCCCACTGTTCTCTCTGTCCCAAATGTGCATTCTCGTTCCCCCTCGTTCCCACTCGTTCCCACTCGTTCCCCCCGTGGTTTTAGCCTCTTGGAGCTCCTTATTGTTGTTGCTATTGTAGCTATTTTAGGAGCTGCGGGATCGGGTTTTTATCATGGCGCTGTAACGAAGATAGAAGTTCAGTCCGTTTCGAGAGCAATTGCCAGTGATTTAAAGCATATGCGCTCTAAATCTATGTCGGGGGAGGCGGAACTAAAGTGGGGAGTGCACGTAGTTAACACAAACGGCGGGCCCCACTACTATGAGATTTTTTCAACAGCTACCGGGTATGCAGGAGGAACAATAACAGGAACAACAACACTTTCAAGTGGAGTGACGTTTTCTGACCCGAGCGCAGGAACGAGTAAGGATATTATTTTTTCGAGAATTTCCGGCACGACAACTTCAACCACAATTAGCATCTTGTCAGGGAACACAATGGAGACCATAACCATTTCAAGTATCGGTACAATAAACTAGCATGAGAAATAAACATTCCCCATTCCCCATCCCTCGTTACTCCCTCGTTCGTGGAGCTCTTCTTTTGGAGCTACTTGTGGCGATATCCATCCTTGCGATTATTTTGTCTATTGGTTCTCAGGCAGTGTATGTAAGCATGCAAAGTGGAAAAACCTCTGGTGAAAATGACGTAGCGATGGGCCTTGCAAATGAAACACTGGAAGCGGTGCGCGCAGTAGCCGATGAAAAGTGGCAGAATATCTATAACCTAACAGGGAAGGGAATCACACATTATAAAACGGCACCCTCTAGTGGCCTCCTAACCGTTACATCTGGTGATGAGACAATCTTGCTTAACAATGCGAGTTACACGCGGTATTTTATTGTAGACAATGTAAGCAGGTGCAATGATAGTAGTAGAAGTATCGCAAGCAGTACTATCTGTACACCAGTAAATAATTATTTTAATGACCCGAGTACACAGAAGGTGTCCGTGGTGGTTTCGTGGCAGGGCGCGGGGAGCCCTCTTACGATAAATAATTATTTATTTCGGTGGAAGAATAAGATTTGTAATCAAGCTGATTGGTCAGGTGGTGTGGCAACGGGTGTAAAAACCTGCTCTAACAACACGTATGAAGCGCAGGACGGAAACATAAATACGAGTGGTACAACACTAGAACTTCAGAGTTAAACAATTTAGTTGGTGTGGTATACTATTTGTAGTTTTGGAGCATACTAAATGAAAAAAAAGAGAACTATTTTCAATACGCTTTCTAGGATTTTTACAGTCTTTGCTGTTGCCTTATTTTTTGGTTTTTCCGGAGTAACATCATTTTTTGAAATAAACAACGCACATGCTGCTACCCCCACCCTCGTTGCGGCGGGGGCAAAAGCCTCTGCAATAACCGCAGTTACACCACCTCTTCCAGCAGGGCTCGCGGTGGACGACATCCTGCTTCTTTTTGTTGAGACCGCAAATCAGGCCATCACCATCCCAACACCAAACGGAGGTGTGTGGGCGCAGGTAACGAATTCACCACAAGGCACCGGTACTGCGGGTATTGCAGGGGCAACGCGACTCACCGTATTTTGGAGTAGGTACAATGGCACACAAGGCGCACCAACCACTTCCGACTCGGGAGACCATCAGTTTGCACAGATCATCGCGTTTAGAGGAGTTATTGCTACGGGGAACCCGTGGGATGTGACGGCGGGAGACATTTTAGCAACAGCATCAACTGCAGTGACTATACCGGGAGTTACTACCACATCCACAGAAACACTCGTGGTTGCGGTGGTTGCAAATGACACAGATGTAAACAATACTCCGCAGACATCTGGATGGGCGAACGGGGGTCTTTCAAGTTTGACTGAGGTACTCAATGCCGACGCTAACACAAATGCCGGACGTGGGGGAGGGTTCGGCGTAGCAGTGGGGCCAAGACTCACCACAGGAGCAACGGGCAACAGTACCGCAACTCTCCTCAACTCATCTATTCAAGCGAGGATGACGATAGCCCTTAAACCGCCCCTTACCTTAGCCATTGGTGCGACCTCAGGCAATAAAGTAGCAAGCCTGAACTCTGGATCAACCGCACAGTATGCAAATGATGTGACTTGTAATAGCCCTGCTTCCTGTTCCGCATTTACTCTCGTGTCATCTGCGGGAGAGACACTTACTTCTACAAAAATCACTGAAACAGGAACGACCAATGCGACAAATAATCTTTCAAACCTCGCGGTCTTTTATGACACTGATGGCAATTTTGCAAATGGAGTGACAGGGCAGTACGGGACGACAGTCGCGTCCTTGACTTCAGAAGCAGCGACGGTATCGGGCTCACTCGCGCTTGTGGCGGGAACAACATATTATTTTTATGTTCGAGCAGATATGATAAATGGCGCAAGTGACCCCAAGGGAGGGGAGACTATCAATTTTCAAATTGCCCTCCCTGCCGATGTTGTAACCTCTGCACTGTCTGCTAAATCTGGCGCACCCGTGTCTCTTGCTGGCACCACTACAGTAAAACCAAAAATTACAAGCTATACCAACAGCACTGAGCCAGCACTTGACTATTCAAATTGTGCAGGGACTGGTTGTGGCGCGCGTATCGGAGGAGGTGTAGGCTTTAAGCAATCTGTTGTAATTACGGGGTTTGGTTTTGGAGTACGCACATGTGGTACGGGTAATTGTTCTACAATAAGTGACAACATAAAAATTGGAACGCATCAGATTACTGATGCAAATGTAATCACATGGTCGTCTACATCGATTACTTTTCAGACTGACACATTAAATGTTGGAGACACGGATACGGATTGGGGCTCCGAATTTGGAGGGGTAGGTGCTCTGGCAGTAACAGCTGGCGGGGCAGCAAGCGGAGGGCTTGATTTCTACATATTTCCACAAGTGATTTCTCTCACAATGTGTAATAAAGCGGAATTTCCTGTTGGTGATGGCGGACGCGAACACGACGGCACCGATTCCGTATGTTTAAACGGCCTTAAAGATGGGCAGGTCAGATTAAATGGTACAAGGTTTGGTACTGCCGTAACTGGTGGATATGTGCGTATTTTGGGGTGCGATGTGACAACATGTGCCTCTCCAACTGGCACGGTGAATGTTGATTCATGGGGGAACGAGCTCATTCAAGTGCAAGTCCCACCAGTTATTGATGACACAATAAACACAGGAAGTCTTATTATGAAACAAGGGTTAGGATCAAACAACAAAATGCATTCCTATACAATGACAAATTTCCGTGTTTTCCCACGCATCATTTCTCCTCCATCTGCAAGTGTTGGAGACCCCATAACGATAACCGGCAATCATTTGTGCCAAGGTGGAACGTGCCCCCTAGCTTTTGGTATAATCGACAATGTTATTGTTTTTAACTCGTATGCGACATCAACGGTGTGGGGAATTGGTGGATGGACTGATACAGCTGTAAATACACAGGTTCCCACCAGTGCCATGTCTGGCAACGTGGTTATAACATCAAATATATATAAGTCAAATGCGGTAATTTTTTCACTTCTCTCGCTAGTACCAGATAATCCGCTAAACCTTACCCAAAGAGATGCTAGTCTTGCCACCATTTCTATTGGAGGAACCGCTTCCTCAACGCCGGTTCGTTACACTCTTGATACATCTTCTGCTATAACTGGTGGAACAATGTACTCACAGGTGGAGGTGCGCCCTGTTCTTGGAACCAATAGAAACTTTACTTCAACATGTTCTGCGAATTCATATTGTTTTGAGGGCACTGGCACAGCATATGGAGGCGGGACTATTAATCTTTTAACCACATCAACACCACCTGGCGATATTTACCACTGGCAAGCACGCGTGAGGTATAATAAAAGTGGATCGGATTATTATAGCAGTTGGGTATCGTTTGATTCTGCATCTCCAGAAACTTCGACCGATTTCCAGATTGACACAACCGCTCCTCCAGTAACAAATATTTCGTCGGGACTACCAGGTAGCAACAGCGCAACCATCACATGGGATACTACTGACGAGGTATCAACTAGTCGAATTGAGTATAACATCGGTGGTATGTTCGCTGGTGGGTACAATTGCGCAGGAACGACAGAATGTACCGCACTCACAGATGTATTACCGACGAGAGTGAATTTACACAGCATCGCTCTTTCAAATCTGAACTCTGGCACAACTTATTCTTATCGTGTGCGTTCCATGGATGCCGCAGGCAATGAAACCGTAAGCGGAATAAGTACATTCTTAACAGCAACCGTAAACAATCCCGCAAAGACGACAAAATTTTATGTTGCAGGAGGAACAAGTCCTGTAACAAACGCAAGCCCCGGTATATATCAGTTTTATGCTACAACAACGGAGGCGAACATTACTGCTAAAAGTTCGTTCATTACTCTTACTGGTATTTATGAGACCACTAATGTCTCACCTACAAATTCATCAGTCACTGTTCAGTATGAATCTGAATCGCCGGTTACCTATGTTTTGCCGGGAGGTCCGTCTGGTACGTTCAGAAATTATTTCAAAATAATTCGCAAAGTTAATACAGTAAACACAGTAACACAAAACACATTTACTGTTAGACCTGATGCCGCAACAACGCTATACGTTAATTCCGCATCCCTTGTTATGACGTATTCATATACGCCGTAAATTAATAAAAAATCTATGAAAAAATATTTTACCCAAAAGTTTTTTAAATTCGTTATAGCTAACATTGTCATCGTGTGTTCAGTTTTTGTTAATACCAATACTATCTTCGCGCAAGTTGCTCCACCTGCGGGGACAAGGGTTGAGTATCCTGTTGGTAGTGAGCCATGGGGTGTTGCATTTGACAATGTTACTAACTCTGTGTGGGTAACAAATTATTACTCTAATACTGTAAGCAAAGTAGATATTAATACAGGCGCTAGAGTTGATTTTGATGTTCGTGGAAGACTATTGGGTGTTGCATTTGACAATGTGACAAATTCTGTGTGGGTAGCAAACGGTTCCATTAATACTGTAAGTAAGGTGAACATTAATACAGGAGCCATGGTTGATTATTCTACTGGCGTATTCCCTCATGGAATTGCATTCGACAATGTCACTAATTCGGTTTGGGTAACAAATTCTGGCTCCAACACTGTTAGTAAAATAGCAATTGGAGCCCAGCCATTGTCACCACAAATGATAAATCCAACAGACAGCGGCATTCTCAAACAGGAACTTGATCCCGCTCGTAATCATTATGGAATAGATATAGACAAGACGCTCAACCAGAAGCCGGTAAAATCCACGGCGAAGGGAACGATTGTAAGAATAGATAGTATCAATGATAGCCCCGCCGGTAAATGGGTATGGGTTTCTCATGGAAGTGTCACAAGGAAGGATGGTACCATTGCGGAAAAAATATCAACAAGATATTTACATATGGACACAATAGCTACCAGCACTTATGTCGGGAAACCAGTTGAACAAGGAGAAATTCTTGGTACTGTTGGCACCACTGGGGTGAGTACTGCTCCACATCTTCATTTCGAAGTAAGACAAGGAGATATTCCAGTTAATTTGGACTATCGATTAACAACTGCACTTGACCCACTTCTCTTTTTTAATTACGTTAAATCTGCGTTTTCTGTTTCAGTATATAGCCCCGTTGATGTAATTATTACCGATCCAGATGGATTGATACTAAGTAAGACCCAAAATGATTTTGGAGCAAACGCAGATTATTTTGAACTCACAGAATCCGATGGAGACTATACTTTAGAATACGAAATAGCTTCAGTTGATCAGCTTAAAAGTGGTGACTATGCGATTAGAGTTGTTCCTGAGTCCGGTGCACAACCAGATGATGTGTACACAATTAAAACCACGGTGTGCGGTAACACTGTGTCGTTATCTGAAAATACACCGGTAAAATATATTCCTGATACATCTTACATTATTCGTACAAACGGGTGTGTCATTGAGAGAATTATCCCAATAAAAATTATTACCTCGGATATTGGTTCACTGTATCTTTTAAATTCTAATCTTGAAATACAATTTCAGGCCATCGATAATATTTTTGGCACCGCAAATATTTTTGCAACTGTAAATGGTGTAAGTGTCAGCAATAATCAAATTGTCACATTAGACAAGCTTGGCAGTAATGTTCTTATGATTATTGCAACAGACAATAATGGTAATGTTACAACGCTGACAAAGACGTTTACTGTAAACTATAATACAACTGGCTTCCTCCCCCCCATAAAATCTGATGGCAGCGCAGTATATAATCTAGGAAGAACGCTCCCAGTGAAATTTGCCCTTTCAGATGCAAATGGTAATTTTGCTACGCAAGCAACTGCACATCTTTATATTGCAAAGATTAGCAATAATGTGATAGGAAGCGATAGTATTCCATTTTCTGCTGTCGTTGCAGATACAGGGAATCAGTTCAGAATTGATGGGCAGAAACTTTACAACTATAATCTCTCTACCGACAACATGTCCACGGGTACGTGGCAAATTAAGGCGATACTTGATAGTGGGCAAGAGATTAAAGCGTTGGTGGGCATTAAATAAGAAATATGATAAATAAATATATAAAAATTATTATTGCATCCATAATTATCATCGTTGCCTTAGCAACTGGTGAATTTCTCTCGAGCAAATCACCCTCGTTTAAAAAAGCGGTGAATTTTTTTGAAAAGCCGAAAGTTGTTAATGATAAAATTGTCGTCCCAGAAACCGAAAAGATTACGGTAGGTGGTGGGCGAACGTTTGTATTAAGTGGTTACAATGTACCTCTTGTCCCAAAGATGAAAGGTGACGAGATTGTAGTTCCAGACGCTATATTTACATTGAAAAATGCCTTTGATGTAGCGGTTGTTGATGCAAAAAAATGGTCAAATGATGCAAGTCTTATCTTTGTTAAGTCTCTCGGGACTGTAACACTTCAAGGGAAAAGTAGTGCATGGCAGTTTGCTTTTGGATCGAAATTGAAAAAGAAAGGGTATGAGATAATTATTCAGGGTAACTCAATCACTGTACAAAGGGAAACTGAAACTACATCGACTGGGTACATTCTTCCTAGGAATTGGTATGATTCAAGGGATGCAATTATTTCCATACAGGCTCTGTCACAGTTTTCTGATGCAGCATTAAATTCACTCATTTTTTTCTATAGTGAGGATGGAAAAATTTGGCAATATGGTCTTTCTACTTCACTGGGCAACACAACTATGCTTGTTCGCTAATTTATTATGAAGATATTTCGCACAACACTCTTTATAATCAGCTTTGGAATCATTGCGCACTCTGTTTTCGCCGTTGACCAAGTCAAAACCACAGAGACACTTATAGCGAGCGAAGATGCTACTTTTATAGGCTCGCAGTCATACCTATTCACGCTCTATATTGGGGACGATCTTTCGGGTGTGGTAAACCCGCTAAAATCAATCCACTTCACTGTGTCGGGTGTTTACACAGGTGTTGGCACCGTAGAGGCGATGATAGACAATGACTCTGGCACCTCAAAAATAGTTACGCTCCCCAACGTAGGGGGGACACCAACGCCGTTTGAGATTAACTATAAAGATCACTCAGGCAAAATTAACCCCTCTACTCCCGGCTCGTATACCTATACGTTTGATATAAATTCCGGTGTTACTATGTACGGCATGAGTATTAAGATGGAAGAAACTCACCGATACGTGCCTCCCACATGTGCAGACGGCTGGCCAACTAACCTTAAGGTCAAAACGACAGAATCAATGATTGGTGATTCAGATGCTCCACTTTCAGTAAATACAGAGTTTCCGTTTACACTTTTTATTGGAGACAATCTTTCAGGAATTACTCCAGCAATAAAATCGCTTCGCTTTACTGCGTCCGGGGTATATGAAAGTGTCACTAGCGGAACAATAACTTTTATGATCGATAACATTCCTGCTACCGAAAAAACGTTTACTCTGCCTAGTACAGGAGGTGTTCCCACACCATTTGAGATCGACTATAAGGACCCCGTAGATACAATAAACCCAACCTCAGCAGGATCCTACCCCCATGTGCTCAATTTCAATCCCACTGATATTACGATTTATGGATTAGGAATAAAGTTGGAAGAAACTCATAAATACAAACCTGCAGTTTGTACAGGACTTCCTCCTACGGGAGAGCTCTCCTCGGCTGTACTTGATACGTTTGTGACCGTAGGAGCCGACCAAGGTCCAGCGTATAACTCAATCATGTGGAAGGGGACAGAAGGAACAGGAAAAGTCCAATTTCAAGTTGCTACTTCAGATAGTGATACGGGGCCGTGGACTTTTTATGGCAGTAGCGATGGTGGAGCAACGTGCAATACTTCGTCATGGTATGACACGGGCACCTCAGGCCTCGGTGGTGGGCCCGGTAAACCTGTTGAAATAGCTTGTTCGGCTCGTCAGTCGCAAAACAACAAAAGATATTTTCGCTATAGAATACAAATTTGCTCAGCAGACTGCACTGCGAGCGGGGGCGCAAGTCCTAAGGTGAGTGACGTGGTAGTAAACTGGGCACCGTAAAAATACAGGGAAAGGAAGAGAGAATGGTGAATGGGGAGAGAGGGGGAAAGGGAGGGAATGGGCAGATGGGGGAAGGGAAACAATAAATATGAAATACAAAACATCTAAAATAGGAATGAATAGTGGAGAAAAGAAAATAGAGAATGAAAATTCCCCATTCTCCATTCCCCATTCTCCCCAGAGAGGGGTCTCGCTACTTGAACTCCTAATTTACGTTGCTATTCTCTCTGTGTTGGTAGTGATTGTAGCAAATGCCTTCATTTCACTCGCAAAAGGTCGTGGACAGTCAGAAGCGCGGAGCGAGGTCAATAGTGCAGTACGTTTTGCTAATCAGGTTATCAAGCAGGATATTAAAAACGCACAGACCGTAACAACACCACTCCTTGGAACACCTGCGAGTACTTTGAGTGTTACTGTTTCAGGAAACATAGTTATGTACGACGTTGTAGGTGGAGTACTTCGCCGTACGGTAAACGCGGGCACCCCTGAGCCAATAAACGGAAGTAGCGTGTGGGCGGAAATGCCCGTGTTTACTCGTTTTGAAAATTATAATTCTATTCTAAATGCCACCACAACAGCGGTACTCATTGAAATGACAATGCGCTATAATGCGTCAAGTACTGACTGGACATATTCTGACACATCGCGAACAACCATAACACTTAGATAACAGGTCAACAGCGAGAACAATGGAAACAATTAACAAATGACCATGGACAAAAAAAATTTCATAAAAAAATCAAACCGCGACCGCATCTTTTTTGTGTTCTTTCGTTCCCCCTCGTTCCCCCTCGTTCCCCCTCGTTTTTCCCGTGGAGTGGCAACATTACCAACAGTGATGATTTTAGGAGTGCTCGCGCTTGTTGTTACTGTGAGCATCACCACGCTTTCGCTTACGGAGCTTTTTGTATCTCAAGGAGGAGCACAATCCTCCCGCGCGCAATTTTATGCAGAAGCTGGTGCTCGAGACGCACTTATCCGAATAGCGCGTAACAAAAATTATACATGCGCTAGCGCTGATTGTTATACTATTGATTTTAGCGCAAATGGATGCGCATTAAATAACGACTGTGCAAAAGTTTCTGTGAGCGCAGGATCTGGGATTACTGGTGACCCAAAAATTATTACAGCAAAAGGTATTATGAAAGGAAGCAAAAGGTCCCTCAGTGTCAGTGTCACTTTAGACAATGGAGTCGCGGGCAATGGCGAAGTAACGTCTGCGGTGTGGAGCGAGATTACAAATTAGTTAGTTGCTACCTACTCATATCGCAATGCGTCAATAGGGTTTTTTTGTGCGGCATTGCGTGCGGGGTAGAGGCCAAAAATTAAGCCAATCAAGGCAGAAACACCAATTCCAAGAAGTGCTGCTGAAACAGGGAAGCTAAATGTCCACACAATGGAAGTAAATGTTCTGATAGCGAGAGAGACTCCCCATGAAAGAAATGCGCCCAAAAGTATTCCTACTACCCCTCCAATACCCGTAAGCATCACTGCCTCAAGCAGAAACTGCGTGAGGATATTTTTTTGAGTTGCTCCGAGAGCCTTACGAAGCCCAATTTCCTTTGTGCGTTCGGTTACCGAGACAAGCATGATATTCATGATGCCAATACCCCCAACGACGAGGGATATAGCAGCTACTGCCGCGAGGAAAATCGTAAGGACGGAGGTGATAGAAGAAAGGCGACTAGCAAGGTCTACTTGTGTAATGACAAAAAAATCATCCTTTTCGTCACCAGTGAGATCGTGTGCTTCACGAAGAGTGATTTTGATTTCTTCTGCGGCAGAGCTAATGAGCGCCTCGCTTTGTGCCTCAGTGATGAAGCGCGTAAAATGTTTGATGCCAAGCACATAGTCCTGCGCTGTCGTGTAGGGGATTATTGCCGCTTCATCAAAGTTGAAAAAATCCTGACCTCGCTCAGCGAGCACGCCAATAACTCGGAAATTATTGCCTTTCATCTTTATTATTTTTCCTACGGCGGTGTCGCTCCCAAAAAGCTCTTTTTTTACCTTGTTTCCAATGATTACATACTTTGCACGCGCGCGAACATCCTCATCGGTGAAAAACACCCCATCTTTAATAGGCATATCAAAAATCTTTTCCATGAGGGGTGATGCGCCAAAAATGGTGAGATTAAACGTATCGCTCTGATATGAAGCACCCGACGCGCCAAACACAAGTGGCATGACATATTTGAGGCTTGGCGTATTTTCACGACGCTCCAAAAATTCTAAGTCTCGTTTCTTAAGTGAGTCGTTAAATATCTGTCCTGCGTCAGATGGGCCCGTCGGCTCCCGACCCCCACCGACAATAACCGTGCGTGTCCCCATGCCTTTTACCTGGTCTAGGATAAGGTTCTGCGCGCCTTGCCCCAAAGACATGACAAGAATAATTGCCGTAACACCGATAACGATACCAAGAATGGTAAGCAAAGAGCGCGCAGCATTTTGCGCAAGCCCGTTGTATGCAGTTTTGATGCTGTGTTTTAAGCGCATGACCTTATTTTTTTAGAACACCACCATCAGTATGTCGTCTTTTGGTAACAATAGTATCGCTCTCAATTAATCCATCTTTGATACGAATAATACGTCCTGCATGTTCCGCTGTGTATGTTTCGTGGGTGATAAGGATAATAGTGTGTCCGTGCTTTTCGTTGAGATTTTGTAAGGTCTCCATTATCGCTCCACCTGATTTTGAGTCAAGATTTCCTGTTGGCTCATCGGCAAATATCACCTCGGGGTTACAGACAAGCGCTCGAGCAATAGCCACTCGTTGTTTCTCTCCACCAGAAAGGCGCGTCGTGTCGTAGTCCCTGCGGTGCGTAAGACCTACTATTTCGATCGCATCTATCGTACGCTTCGCCCACTCATTTTCAGGGACATCTGAATAGAGAAGGGGAAGGGCAACGTTTTCGCTCACACTTGCATGAGGAAGAAGATTGAAGGACTGAAAAATAAAACCCAACTTTTTATTACGTATCAAAGCTGTGGCGTCACCCTCGTATGTGCTTGCTTCCTTTCCATCAAAGCGATATGAACCACTCGTATACCCATCAAGAAAACCAAGCACGTGAAGCAGGGTGGATTTTCCAGAACCAGAAGGCCCCATAAGAGCCACAAACTCTCCACGTTCTATATTAAATGAAACACCATGAAGCACGGGCGTTTCTACGTCATCGTTTACGTATGTTTTTTCGAGATTTGTTACTTCTATGAGGGGCATACAAGAATAGGATATAGAATTTTGAATTTAGAATTTAGGTGGGTGGCTTTGCCACAGGGAGCTAGTCCTTTGGTGCCATTATTATGGATGTGCCTTCTTCGATTCCCGAAAGTATTTCTATAGATCCATCTGATCCTTTGAGCCCGACAGCTATCGGGACATCGCTTGTTGCACCGTCGGGAAGCGTTTTGCGAACAAACCTTGCGCCGTCTTTGACAATGACAGACCGCTCGGGGATAAGGAGCACCTGTTCTCTGGAAGCTGTCGATATATCAATATTTGCGGTCATCCCCGACTTTATTCGTGCATCGTTTTTTGAAAAATGAAGCGTAACTTTATAAGTAGGAACATTATCAATAACTGTCTCTGCGGGGTCAATAGCTGAGACACGTGCTTCAAAATGTTCATCTGACCCGTATGCATCGAGGGTGATCGATGCACGGTCTCCAATTTTTATCTTTGCAATATCTGCTTCAGGAACATTTGCCTCAATTTGGAATGAAGCATTAGAGATGATAGAGAATACTATTTTACCCGCTGAAGACATTTCACCAGCTTTTATGTCTATTTTTGTCACGATGCCGGCAATAGGTGCAGTGATGCGATATTTTGTAAGCTCGCCTCGAGCAGAAAGTACTCGGGCTTCCTGGGCAGCCACTACTTCACTTGCGGTACCTGCTTTGAGAAGTGAAAGTTCATCGCGCACCTTGGAAACAGCGAGCGAAAGTGTCGCTATGGACTGCTTTCTCGTATTCACGTTCAAAAGTGCAGTAGTGATGTTTGTGCGTGCGGTGCTGATATTGGTGCGATAGGTATCAAGAGCAGTGTTGGCAATGGTGCAGTCTAGGGTGAGCGCGCGATTCACATTTTCAAGAAATAATTTCAAAGACTCAAGGTGTTTTCCCGCGCGATCAAGAGATGCCTCGAGATCTACGTTTGAGGGGGATATAGGGAGGGAAGCAATCTCACTACGCCATAGATCAAGATTTGTTTCTTCAGTGAGACGGAGCCACTCGCCACTTATCGCAAGCTGACTATCACATACCGAGAAAGCATATTTATATGATGATGTTTTAAATCCGGAAAACACACCTGCTGTTTTTGAATGAAGCGCATCATCAGCTTTGTTGCTTGCATCATTGATAATGTCAGAAATACCCACAAAACTATTATTCAAATCTTGAATATATTTCTTAAGCTCCGCTTCCTTTACTGCAATCTCCTCGGGGCGGGATCCGCGCTTTAGCTCGGTGAGACGAGCCTCAGCTTCGAGCAACCCTCCTTCTGCGTCAGAAGAATTTATTTCAGCAAGCACAGCTCCCTGGTCTATATAATTTCCCACATGTACATAAACCCTCGACACCCGTCCACTTTTTTCAAAACCAAGGTCAACTGCACGTGTGGGTTTTACACGCCCAGTAACACTAACTTCCTGAACGACTGCGCCTCGTTTCACCGCTACCGTGGCTTGGAGCACAACGGTTTTTTTGTTTGTAAATGAAAAAAAACCTACAATGATAATCATAAATATAATGGCACCCCAGACAATTTGTTTATTTGAAAATTTCATATATAGATATGTCATTATAACCAAATTTTGAACTTCCGTATATATAATGTTTTAACTAATTGTATAGCGATACAGTAGGCAAGAAGCACCGCTCCAAGAAATACAAAGTAGACCATAGGTAATCCTTGAAATCCCACGCTTCCTCCTATGGATGTGAAGGGGAGGATCGCCCCCGCAAGGATAATAGCAAGTGTGGAGAGGACTACGGGGCGGGTAGCCGTGCTTTGCAAGAAAGGAATCTTTTGTGTACGTATCATATGAATGATGAGTGTCTGTGAAATGAGCCCCTCTATGAACCAGCCAGATTGGAACAAGGACTGCACCTCAGGTGCATTTGCGCTAAATACAAACCAGAGGGTTAGGAAGGTGATGATGTCAAAGACGGAGCTTACCGGGCCAACAAAAAACATAAACCGAACTATGCCCCCTGCGTCCCATTTTCTGGGTTTCTCAAGAAACTCCGCATCCATCCGGTCCCACGGGAGTGACATTTGAGAGAAATCATACAGAAGATTTTGGATTAGAAGTTGAACAGGGAGCATCGGGAGGAAAGGAAGAAATGCGCTCGCAACGAGGATGCTGATGACGTTACCAAAGTTAGAACTCGAAGTCATCTTAATGTACTTCATAATATTTCCAAATACCATACGACCCTCTAGTACCCCTCCGCTCAATACATGCAGATCATTTTCAAGTAAAATAATATCCGCGGCTTCCTTCGCAATATCGACCGCAGTGTCAACGGAGATACCAACATCAGCGGCACGCATCGCTGCGGCATCGTTGATACCGTCACCCATAAAGCCGACGGTATGACCATTGCTTTTTAAAGCGCGAATAATACGCGCTTTTTGAAGCGGATCAATTTTTGCAAAAATATTCGTCGCATCAACCTTTAGGGCGAGCTCTGCGTCGGTCAATTTTGAGAGGTCACTTCCCAATAGCATTTCACCATCCCCAAGGTCAACGTCTTTACAGACACGGGTGGTCACTACTTCATTGTCGCCTGTTATAATTTTAACCTGAATACCACTGTCTTTGAGAAGCCTGAGTGAATCTTTTGCTGATGCTTTTGGTGGATCAAGAAAACCTACATATCCAACCAAGATCAGATCCCTCTCGTCATTCGTAGAGTAAATATTCTTTTCAGCGGATACTTTTTTATATGCCACCGCAATGACGCGAAGTCCATCTGAGTTTAGGTTTCTTGTAAAAAGAGAGGCGTTGTCGCGGGTGAGGTCGCTAATGTCAATTATTTTTCCGTCCTGTTCAACTTTTGTACAAAGTTTTAGAACTTCTTCAACGGCCCCCTTGCATATGAAGAGTCGCTCCTTATCTTTTTCTACAACTAACGAAATTCTTCGCCTCGTAAAATCAAAAGGAATCTCGTCTATTTTGTGATACTCGAGCGCTTCCTTACCGCGATGTTCGTTTTCCATTCGCTCTATTACTGCCTGGTCTACGAGGTTTTTGAGTCCTGTTTGAAAGTAGCTGTTAAGATAAGCGATACCAAGTACACGCCCACTCTCTTTGCCCACGGAGTCTAGGTAACGGACCAAAACTACTCTATTTTCAGTTATCGTACCTGTTTTGTCTGTACAAAAAACATCCATAGCGCCAAAATTTTGAATTGCATTAAGTTTTTTAACAATTACACGCTTTTTGCTCATGTTGAACGCACCCTTTGCGAGGTTGGTCGTAATCACTAAAGGGAGCATTTCGGGTGTTAGACCAACTGCCACCGCAAGCGCAAAGAAAAAAGCATCATGCCAGTTGTTTTTTGTGAATATATTTAAAATAAAAACAAGTGGCACCATGACAAGCATGAAAGAAATGAGCACGTAGCTTACCTTGCTCACCCCCTTGTCAAAGCTGGTGAGTGCTCGCTCCCCGGTAATATTTTTTGAAAGTGACCCAAAATATGTTTGATCACCCGTGGTGATGACGACGCCTGACGCATATCCACTTACCACACTCGTTCCTAAAAAACAGAGCGTGTTGAGCTCAAGGGGGTTATTTGCATCATAGTCTTTTTGTGCCTCAGCCCATTCACGATCTGTGTGTGGGATTGAAAACTTTTCAACAGGGTTGGATTCTCCTGTGAGAGCAGATTGACTCACAAAAAAATCATCCGAGGAAATGAGACGCATGTCTGCCGGAACCATATCTCCTGCAGAAAGATGAACGATATCTCCGGGGACAAGATTTGAAACGACAATCTCCCTCTTTTTTTCGTCCACATTGTCCCCCCAGGATGTTCTTTGAACCAGCGCCTTGTTTTGTACGAGCGCCTTAAGCTTCTGTGCTTCCTTTTCTGACCGAAATTCTTGCCAAAAACGGAGGGATCCGCTGAGGAGTATCATTATGGAGATGAGAATAATTTTTGTCCAATCACTTTCTCCGTGAGCAAGGAAAATATCTGTAATAAAAGATGTTATACCAATAACAAAAAGTATAATGATAAATGGATTTACAAACGCTTTGAGAAACTGAGCCCACCAGGGTGGAGGCATTTTATGTGCTACTTCATTTTTCCCATAGGTACTTAGACGACTCGCTACCTCATTTATTGGTAAACCATCGCTTGTGGTCCCCATTGTTTGGAGAGCAAAATCTCCCTCACTTTTCCCCAAAAGTAATAGTAGATTGACTGTATCTGATGCTAGGCCTTCATTAGTATTATTGCCAGCACGCTCAGGTGAGTTTTCATGGAGTATTTTTTCTGTTTTGTTGCTCATCGTTTGGGCCGTTATGGTAGGTTTCTATTGTCTTCGAGTTCTTTAATTTTGATGCGCATTTTTTCCATTTGTTTTTTAAGCTCTACCATCCTAAGTTCACGGTCAACGGTTAGTCGATGAAAGCGCTGAAGCTCATCAAGTTTCTCGCCCAGCTCTCTTGTGCGACTTTTTATTTTATTCTCGAGGCCTTCCTCATCCTCGCGCACTTGTTTTTCTAGGTCTTTTTGTTTCGTCACATCCTCAACCATAACGAGTACGCGCTCAAGATCACCACCTTGATTTTTAATTGGTACACCGTAGTAGTGTCGCCACGTTTTTTTGTGGTCTCTCAGTGAGGACTCAATCTCAACTTCAGTTTCAAAGGGTATCCCCTCTGTACTCCCATGAAGAAGCACATCCAGACCGCATTTTTTGTATGCCTCAGCATCAAAAACGTTTTTTCCAATTGTTTCCTTTGCGTCATTGATACCAGATATTTGCATCATCGCAGGGTTGTATGTCTCGATATTACCTCGTTTGTTTATAGTGTAAATACCTATTGGCGATTTATCGATTATTCTTTGAAGTTCAGTTGATTGAGCAACCAACTTCTCATCTTGTCGTCTAAGTGTATAGTGTAAAATTAGGTATATAACGACGACCGTTACAATCGTAATGCTCCAAAGAAATTTTCCAACACTGTCTGTGTATGATGCAACACTGCTTGTATCAAAATATACCTCAACTACTGCGATAGGGTTCCCACTCACGTCTTTTATTGGTACAAAAAGATTAAGTGTTTCCTGTAGTGCGGAGTCGTCAGCGGATGTATAATCAGCATTTTTAACAAGCCGTCCTTTGCTTATTGCCCCAGCGATTTCCTCTGTTTCGCTGTACTTACCGATTTCATCAGTTGGGAGACTTGCCCAGATAAGTTTTCCTTGAGGCGTAAATAGTTTCATTGCAGATATCGACTTCAATGATTGGGAAAGCTCAAAGTTAAGATCACTAAATATTTCTTTGGATTCGTCATTTTCTTCCACGAGGAAAGTTGAGGTAATTCCAACGTGTTCCAGGTGTTTTTCTGCCTGCTTTGCAATAAGTTCAAAAACTATATTCGTTTCTTCCTCAATGATGTATTGCTTGATTGTTTGTGAAAAAAAGTACGAAATGCTACCAGCGGATACAACAACAGTCACAATGATGACGGCTACTGTTCCAATACTCGAGAAAGTTTTTGGAAAGATAGATCTCAAAAAACTCATACTTTTTGTGAGCGTTTTCATCTGTATATTATACCACTTCTTTCCTCGTCGATGAAACTTTGCCTGCATTTTCTCCTGCAATCGCACCGGTCGCCCAACATATCTGAAGGCTAAACCCACCGGAGGGGCGATCGAAGTCAAGGATGTCGCCTGCAAGGTGCAAATTTTCTATTTTTTGTGAACGCATTGTCTTGAAGTCGACCTCCGTAAGCGCGACACCACCAGATGTGGTGATTGCCTTCTCTGTGCCAAGGAGTCCAGTGGGTGTTATCACTAATCCCTTCAATTTCTTTACAAAAGCGATGCGCTCTATCCTCGGGATTTTGTTTACGAGCATGGTCGCATTTATTCCTGAAAGCTCAACAAGAACTGGCGCGAGGAGTGGTGAGACAAATCCCGCGAGTGCATTTGCCCATTTTTTGTTTTGTACTTTTTTCAAATGATCGCGTAGTTTCTCGTCGAGAGAGCTGTGGTCTAATTCAGGATAGAGGTCTAATGAAAGCCCAATGTTTCCCTCACGCACTGCTTCACCTATAATTTGGCTCATGCCAAGGACAAGCGGACCAGAGAGCCCAAAATGCGTAAATAATATTTTCCCAACTTTTGTTTCAGTTAATACTTTTCCCTCAACAAGGCTAACTTTTACTTCGGGTAGAGAGAGGCCTTGAAGTCGATGAACCCACGACTCTTTTATTTTTACAGGCACGAGCGCAACACTCGGCGTAGCTATGGTGTGCCCAAGTTTCTTTAGCCACTTAAACCCATCACCCGAGGAGCCAGTCTCCGGACGTGCCGTTCCTCCAGTCGTGATTATAAATGATCGCGCAGAGATTATATGATCTGCGGTTTCAATACTTACAATAGCGCCATCTTTGGAATTAACCTTCAATACTGGCGCACCCTTAAGAATGGTAACCTTTGAGTCCTCGAGCTCCTCCACCAAAACCTCCCAGACACTTTGTGCCGAATTACTCATAGGAAAAACACGAGCCTCAGCTTCAACTTTTGTTGGCATATCGTGCGCCTCAAAGAAATCTATTGTTTTTTGTGCCCCCCACTTCGAAAAAGGAGAGAGAAGGAATTTCCCCTTTTTCCCGTACTTTTCTGCGAGCGCGCGATTATCAAAAGTTGCATTGGTTACATTACATCTCCCGCCACCTGTAATTAAAAGTTTTTTTCCGAGAGAACCATTTTTCTCTACGAGAATAACAGAGGCACCCTCCTTTCTAGCATGAATAGCCGCTATCATTCCTGCGGGCCCGCCTCCGATTATCGCAACATCATAGGTTAGTCTATTTTTTTCTTCCTCAACTTCTTTTTGCATTGTTGCATTCTACACTATTTTGCGTATACTAACGATTGAGTTGAAGATGGTAATCTCCCAGACCCAGTTAAATCCTGCAAAGCAGGGATTTTTATTAAAAAAATCATTTAACCGGGTGATGATTTTAATAATCGCTTCACTCTTTTAAAATCAATCATGCCAATTCCAAAAATTACTGATAAAAAATATAAGGTAAAGAAGTCAGGCGCTGGCCTCGGACTTTTTGCTACGGAGCCGATTAAAAGAGGAACGTGGATTATCGAATACGTAGGGACAATAATCTCTGGTAAAGATGTTGCCGCACATCCCGGAGGGAATATGTACCTTTTTGAGACCAGCAAAACAAGAATGATAGACGGAAGAGCGCGCTCAAACACAGCTCGGTACATAAACCATTCCTGTAAGCCAAACTGTGAAGTAGAAATTATTGGTGGGCGGGTTTTTATTAAAGCGATTAAACGTATCGAGGAGGGGGAGGAATTTACGTATGATTACGGCGAGGAACATTTTGATGAGTATATAAAACCTTTTGGGTGTCGGTGTGAGTCTTGCAAATCAAAGGAAAAGAAATAAACAAAACCCCATCAGCCGTAGGCTGATGGGGTTTTGTCATAGCGTACATTATGCACGCTCTACGTTTACTGCGCTCATTCCTTTTGCGGAATCTTCAGTCTCGAATGTAACTTCGTCACCCTCGCGAATATCATCAAATGTGGTACCTACGAGTGAGTTAGCGTGGAAGAAGAGATCCTTCTCCATACCTTCTGCAGTGATAAAACCAAAACCCTTGTCAGTAACTTTCTTAATTGTTCCTTTCATAAAATCTTTTTATTTACTTAATCTACTAATATACAAAAATATAGCTACAGACTAGTTTGAGAAAATCGACTCTTCCCCCCTAAAACATTTGGTTACAAATGTTCGGGCGATAATTTTGCGAGCAAAATTATTTAGCCCAACCCTTCCTACTACTTTTGTGACTCAAGTCTAGCATAACCCCTCAAAAAAGTCAACCCCCACACCTATCCTCGCGGAGCTTTTGTTGTGCTACATAGTAATTATAAGGTTTTCTGGAGAAATTAAGATTTTTTGATGAGTATGAATAATCATGTGAAAGCAGAATAATGCGAAGATAGGTGTGGGGGTCAAGTAATTAAAATAAAATGAACAAACAAAGCTACATTGAAATAAAGGATCTTTCACTTCTCTGTCATCTTGGGGTAACTGATTTGGAACGCGCTCATCCGCAAAAAATCTACGTGAGTCTTAAAATATATGGAAACTTTGACCTACCATCACAAAGTGATGATATTAAGGATACGGTTGATTATGTTGAAGTTATGCGCGCCATTGAATCGCTTGTAGTGGAAAAACCCTTCAAACTGATTGAGCGACTAGCCAATGAGATAAAAAACACCGTTCTCTCAGTGTGTGGGGAAAGGCAGATCGAGGTGTGTCTCGTAAAACCAAACGTACTTCGTAGTGCTAAGTATGCGTCGTTTGCTCTGGTATAGAAGGAACTACTTAACATTATATTTAATACTAAATTAGCGTTTTATTTTGTGCCACGATGTCCAAAAAGTTTTTGTCTGATTGCGTAAAGAAGAAGCTGGAGAGGGCCACGGGTGTAGGGTTGCAGAGATTTTCTATCGAAGCCAATTTTCCGAATATCTCGCTTGATGAGCTTGAAGCCGTGTTCTACAACGAGCCTTCGACACTTGGTACCATGAAGGAAAGGATGTGCGATAGGAATCACGCTGGTAATTCCGTTTGATTTGAAAAATGTAGCGGCAACATCCATGACTCCCTCGCTATCGAGGTACTTTTCTGGCGTCATTTCAACACTGAGCGATGGTGGCATGCCGAGCTCATTGAGCGCTCGCGTAATCTCCCATTGCGATACTATGTATACCGGAAAGGAGAGGGATGTTGCTATACGAAAAGTTTCTTCAGCGAGCCTTCTATTGCACGGATTCGGTTCTTCGTCCGTGGCCCTGAGGCCAAAAGAAAAGGCAACAATACCTACCTTTTCCGAGGGATTTTCAAGTAATATATGGGGTTTTTCGCGTATACGGTGTACCATTATGTTGTTTCTATAGATCAACTGTATGACAATGATATCACAAAAGAGTCTAGGGACACGAGTCAAAATCTACGCAACAAAGATTCCTTATTAGCAAATTATTTTAGCACCGCTTAACCGTAGGGGTTTAAAAAAATATGAAATTTTTCACAAAAGATTCTCGTTGACAGAGAAGTCCGCAATGCTACACTTCGAGGCGTTATGAACATTAAAAAAATTATATCGAAGGTTGTGGCAGTATTATCAACAGTCGTGATTTTAAGTGTTGGAATACCTGTATATGTACATGCAGATATGTCTGCATGGAATAGAGGTGCGAATATTACTCCTACGAATACTACGGAATATGGGACTGCGTCATTTGACGAGTCAATTACAAATTTAAAAGCAACTAATGCAAACTCAGTGAGTTTCATTGTTCAGTTGTATCAGTCGACAACAAAGAGTTCAGATATTGGGCCGGGATGGAATACCCCTACTGATGAGTCTCTTATACACGCAATACAGAAAGCACATTCATTGGGAATGTCAGTTGCGGTGAAGTTTCACTCAGACCCAAAGACAGGGGAGTGGCGTGCGTACGTAGACCCAAGCGATAGAAATGCATGGTTTGCTGCGTATGGGAAACATCTTGAGCACTACGCGCGCCTTGCAGAGACAAACGGTGTCGAGCTTTTGATTCTCGGGACAGAAATGATTGAGGTGAGCTCTGACACCCATAATTCTACAAACACTGAAAACTGGAAAGCACTTATTGCTAATGTGAGAACAGTATATAGTGGCAAGCTTTCGTATGCTGCCAACTGGGGAACCGGATGGGCAGATGAAAAAAACCAAGTAGCGTTTTGGGATGTGCTTGACTATGCAGGTATCGACGCGTATTACACATTGGGAAGTAACTTCAATGAAACGTCCGCAGATGCATATCGTGCATATTGGGATGAATGGAATAGAAATGACATAACGCCATTTCAGCAGAGAATAAATAAACCCATTATCTTTACTGAGATTGGTTATAAGAGTACCTCAGGTACTCACTTGGAGCCAGGCAACTATATGATCGATAACGGCTTTAATGCCGAGGAACAGGCAAATGCTTACGAAGCACTGTTCTCCTATTGGAACGATGTTAGCTTCATGAAAGGAATTTACTTCTGGGAATGGAAACCCTCGCCACTCGACGGAGGTGATGGTAACCGTGACTATACTCCGCAAAATAAACTTGCGCAGAGTGTGATTACCAACTGGTTTAGTGGGAACGGTAGCGCTCCGGTGGTTGCACCAGTAGTACCACTCGAGTTGCAAAACGCTCCGCAGGTGAAAGCTACTGCTGTAGTATCAAATGGAACATATACTCCAGGTCAGGAGGTTAGCATTACTGCAAGTATTGCGAACACGGGTGGGGATCTCATAAACGGTATCATTGATGTGGAAGTTTATGACACAGCAGGAACGAAGGTGTATCAGAAATACTTCGAGAAGCAAAATATTTCTGCAAACACAGCTCAGAAATATCCTGTAGTATGGAATACAGATATCAGAGGCGACTACACAGTAAAAGTTGGTGTATTCAAATTCGACTGGAGCCTTATGTATGATTGGAGCGGACCAGCAGCGACATTTAAGATTGCTGATGTAGCTACTCCTACACCATCTGCAGTTGGATTCTCGGTACAAAGCAATGTTGCTTTGCCGACAGTAAACACAAATACGAATCAGTCTATAGCGGTTGACGTGACGAATAATGGAACAGCAGTTGGTAGCTCAATTGTGGATATTGAAATCTACAATAGTGCCAATCAAAAAGTGTTCCAGGAATTCACAGAGTCACAGTCGTTCGGAAGTGGTGAGAAAAAACAATATCAAGTGTCATGGCAAACAGATGTGCCAGATGCATATCGTGTGGCTGTTGGGATATTTGCGAGTGGTTGGTCTCAGAACTATATATGGAGGGATTCTACGGCGACATTTAAGGTAGAGAAACTTATTGCTCCAGTACCTACTCCTGTGGTTCCCGCACCCACACCAGCTCCTGTACCTCCACCCGCTCCGGTGATTGTACCTACTCCCGTAGCTCCCGCGCCAACACCAGTGAGTACATCTCGAGCTATCAATGTGTGGTGGCCTACAACAGATTCAACTATTGGCGGTACCTTACCCTTTAAGGCCGTAGTAGAGAATCTTTCTGTTGATCAATATGAAATGTACTGGCGTGTGGACACCGGACAGGACAACTGGATGTATAGTACTCCCCAGGATTATCCTCACAAGGAAACATGGGTGGATCTTTCTGGATGGAAATGGAAGGGAAGTGGGCCCTATACACTTACGTTCACCGCACGAGACAATGCGGGCGCAGTGATTGCCACAAAGAGTATTACTATTCATGTGCAACACTAATGGTAATGTTGGATGGTACAGCTATTAAGTAGAGAGATTGTGCCTGACAAGCATAGACAAAAATCCTCACGGATGTGAGGATTTTTGTCTAGGTGATATTGCTAAATTTGTAGAGCAAGATTAACTATTACCTCGGCTTGACTCAGCACACCAAAGAGAGTCACAGGAGTGCTTGAAGAAGACCGACTAATGGTAGTTATTGGTTCGGTGACGAAGCTTCCTGATGCATCCGCAGTGACACTGGTAGTCACAAAACTTGGCGAAGATATTACAACCTGTTCACGTGCGGCATAACCTCTGCCTACGAATGATACTGTGCTATGGAGAGACAGGTAATATATACTCGGGGTAACACTCGGGTAAAATCGCGCTAGGGTAAGGTTGACTGTAGCTATTTCGCCACTTGATGCACCGCGGGCAGACACGGGTGATAACCCATCACCAAAGGGAACGAGAAGAGTCGCCGAGAAACTACCGTTTGTATCAGCTGTAGAGGTGGCGTGGTTTCGAGTACCGTCTTTCATGATGTCGACGATGACTGTTTCTCCTGGCGCAAAGCCACTACCTGTAATGACAACATCATTGTTTGGTGTCACATAGTAGGACGATGGAGAAATAGAAACATACAATTTTCCTATCGTGACGGTCGTGGATGTTGTCGCACCACTTTGCGAACCACGGAGCTCATAGGTTGCTTTTGTGTCTTGGAGACTGAAAGGAATAACTATCTCTCCTCTGTTCTCAAACTTTTCACAAGAGCAGGTGACGAATTCTGCGACCGGTACACTTCCTCCATTTGCGTAGATAGATACTACTTCGTGCTCAGAGAAGCCAGAGCCCGAGAAAGTAAGCGTTGACCCCGGTGTTAGATAATATGACGAGGGCGATACACTTGGATAAAATTTATCAATCCAAAAATAGTTCTGCCACTGTGGCACAGAGGCTCCACTTGAGGATCCCGCGACATTGAGATGGTAGAGTCCCTCCGCTACGTTCGGAATAATTATTTCTCCATCAGTGAAACTACCATTTTGATCTGCTACCGTATAACTTGTTCCTCCTGCGAGTTCAAAATTGATTCTTTCGCGAGGCGCAAACCCTGAGCCCGATACGGTGATCGTAGATAGTGGCGTGTGGGATGTTGCGTTAAATGTTGCAGTAGGGTTAAAGGGAACTACATAGAAAAAGTTCTCTGCACTAATATTGGGACTGGAACTTTTTGCCACTACGGAGAGCCTACCTGTCCCAGTTGTTATTGGAACAACAATCTGTGTTGAAAAGTTTGCATGCTCATCTGTCGAGATTGTTTTAGTCGACGTTGAACTTCCGCCCAAATATATTTGAAGCGGATGATTTGCGGTGAAGCCACCTCCAGAAACAGTAAGCTCTGTTCCGACAGGACCACTAAACGTATTTAATGTAAGATACTCTGTTTCAAACGCGGAAAGCGGTATGGTAAATGTAAATAATGAGCTCACCAGCACAAACAAAAGCCCCATCAAAAATGAGTTTCTTCTTGTGGTGTGTAGTTGTAGTGTGGATTGAGTCATAATGTTTCGCATAAAAAGCTCTGTTGCACAAAAAATATTTGCCAAATTGTCTGTTTGTACAATAATAAAGAGATTCATCAGCTATTTGTTCTTAAATATGCTGGTATATTGGTAATACATGCCATCCCTACCTCTTCTTTGCCGTTCGTTTCCCCAACTTATTACCTGGATTATCGATAGGCAATGGGTTTGTTGTTAAAGTGACTATATTACTAGTGTCATAGCGTAATTTATAAAGTGCTAGCGACATATTTGGTGAGAGCTCCTTTTTCTCCAGCATTTCGTAATGGTTATTAAAATAGTTACGTATTTCAGACTCGTATCCCTGATCGTAGCTTAAAAGTAGCCACACGCGCTCATAAGTGCCAGTAATTTCCTTTACTTGACGCTCTATATCTGCTGTTTGTAGTGGTGGAATTGGTCCGGTGGCATAGCGATCCCAAAGCGGAAGTGTTGTTATTCTTGTGCTCCCCTGATAGTAATAGTCCAGTGGGTAAATAGTAAATGGTGCAGAAACAATAATCACATCACTTGGCGTCGCATGAATTTTAAGATACTCCGTTGCTCCCCTATAATTTTCTTTTATTGGGGTATTGGGGTTTTCTGCCAATACAACCAAAGCAATCGATAAGGACGCGACAATTGCGACATTAATTATTCGACGCAGTCCTATCCCAAGGTTGCCGATCGTAGACGCAATTAAAAGACCTATAGCGGGAAAGATATATGCTAAATAGCGAGCTTCAAAAACAGGTCGTATAAGTAGGCTCAAGAAAAAGGTGATCATGATTGGAAGTATGATTAGCATTATTAGATAGTTTGAGTCGATATTTTTTGCCTGGGCCTTGTGTAAAGTGAAAAACCACACAAGCATAATGAGCGGCCATAACGCAACAATAAATGAGTTTATAGGAACGCTTTGCGTACCAAACAAATACTGAGTAAGGGTAGTAAAGATATCGACAACAGTAGGTGAATGAAGAAGTGGTCGAGAATTACTCATTGATCCGAGCGAGCGAACGTAGAGTATCCATGGTAACAAAGCGAAGCCAACGCTAATTGCTGATAGGACGAAGCGGACAAAGGCTCCCTTTGGAAAGTTTCGATAGTTAAGTAAAAAGAAGATAATCTGAGTTACAAGAATAAGTACGAAGAAGTAGTGCGTATACATTCCCGCGATTGCGGAGAGAGTATATGCATACCAAAGCATCGGGGAGCCACTTTTTCGTAGTCGGATAAAGAGATAATGGTTGAGTAGAGAAATAAATACGAGAAGACTGTACATACGGGCCTCATTTGCATACCAGTTCATAAAAGGAGACAGTGAAAAAATCATACAACCCATGAGTGCAACGCGCGTCGAAACAAATGTTTCCTTTCCTAGGCGATACACGAGCGGAATACTAATCAAGAAAAATAGTAATGAAAAATTACGCACACTCTCAATTGAATTTCCAAAAACTAGTTGCCAGAAATGAACTGCAAGGTGGTAGAGCGGAACATGAACATCCTGTGCAACTACATGTAGTATTCCAGCTGGAAAGCGGTTTGTTTGCCAGAGTGTCTGTGCTTCATCTAACCGTATGCTTTGTGTTGCGAATAACACCAACGATATACACACGACTACAATCATCAGCAGTATTACGAGGAAAAATAATTTTTTTGAGAAAGAGATGGATTCACGATTGTGTAATTGATAAGTTTGTAATTTGTGTTTTGTGGCCACTTTCGTGACGAATGGTAGCCCCCACTTGCTTCTCTGATATCTGTTTTTTGGGCAGTGCTGCTATTATGAACGGGGTAAATACAGCACAGTTAATGAGTGCCCACGCCATATTGTTTGCAACTGCCGGAGACAATCCTTCGCGAGCTAATGCAATGGCGAGTGCAGCAAGAAACAAGAAGGCATAGAAAATATGGGGTGAGACGAGGTGCATAAAATTTCCCGAAAGTGCACGTTTTGAAGTTATGGTGAACGTCGCCTTTTTTCCACTCAGGACTTCAATAAGTGCTTGCAGGTGTATATTGAATCCGCTCATGGAAAACGCAAGTGCCTTGAAAGTAAGGGTGTTTCCGCTTGAAGCGCGAAGGATGTAGAGGACGACGAAGATGTACGGGAGAAAGACCGCTGCAAGCTCCATTGTCGTGATCTTAAAAGGTTGCGCGCCTGTAAGAAGAAAAACAATTGGAAAAAGAGCATTCATGATTATTACAATTCCCGAAATAAAATGTGATGCTGATGATAGATATTGAATACGTTGCGCCAACGTAACCCACCCTAGTTAGGATTTTGTAATGGAAGATAATATCAAGAGCCCCACGCGCCCATCTGAGTTGCTGTTTAAAATAGGAATTAAAGTCTTCCGGCGCAAGTCCTTCCGCAAGTACAATAGGCAGATAAATTGATTTCCATCCTTTTGAGTGCATGAGGAGACCAGTTACAAAATCTTCGGCGACACTTTCTTCACACATGCCTCCTACTTCAAGGAGGGCACTCCTCCGAATTACCATATTTGTACCGCACATTGTCGCAGCATTATAATTATTTTTCCCTTTACAAATAGGACCAAAGAATAGTTCTTGCTGTTCCCACGCACCCTGCGTAACCGCATTTTTCGATTTGTTTTTATAGTATTGTGGCGTTTGCACAAAGGCAACCTTTGGATCAGAAAGAAAAGGAATAGTTTCCAACAAAAAATTTTTATAGGGTGCATGGTCGGCATCAAATACGCAAATTACTTCACCATATGTTTGTGTAAGGGCATTGTTTATATTTCCTGCTTTAGCACCATGTGGTATCCTTCTTGTTATGCAGGGGATACCGAGCGCACGGCAGAGATTTCTTGCTTCTCGCCAATTCTCCTTTTTTGCAACGAAACCATCATTAAGAAGATACACAGAAAATTTCGGATAGTTCATTGCAAGAGCGGCACGAACAGTTTCTTCAACTATTTCTATGGGCTCACCCGCCACAGTGATATAGACATCTACGCGTGGTAAGGAGGACATGTTCTTAGGAAAGGTCTTCTCTGTGTTCCAAACAGTAAAGATGTAGGTTGTTACTTGCCACACTGAGAATATTTGACCAACCAGTAGCGCAGTGAATAAATACAGATTTCCAGACTGAAACCAGAATGCGATAACGTAGAGATAGAAGAATGCAAACACTATCCCAATGAGTAAAATGTGACGTGACACTTGTGTGTCTTTAAACAATGCCTGAGGTTGTAGTTTTGTCATGATTGTTAATTAACATCGATAGTTACATAAGAGAGTCTCTCAGCGAGGTTTGGGACATGATCATTATAGAGAGCCATACCAAGCCAAACCCAATTATCATCATAGTAGCTTAGTGGTTCGCGCCATGTATTGTTGTCTGGGTCAAACAGAATAAGTAGCTTCTCTCTATACATAGCCTCTGCGACCTCCTCATTTGTTACAACAAAGTATCCTAGTGTACCTCCGTAGATCGCAGGAGCCTCGTATTTGTAATTTAAAGTACCGTCATGTCCATACGCACTGTATAATTTTTTGTCGCTTTGCCAACGGTCTAGTAGAAATGCGTTTTTAGATAAAATGTTTTGAGCGCGCTCTTCTCGGTTCCATTTCCAGTCAACGGCGAGCCTCCATGGTAAGCGCATCGCGTCATAACTATAGTCCGTAGTAAGATGATCTGAATTTGTTGCTGATATTTTTCCAGTAATCGTGTCAAGTATTATCCAGTCTGGGATCAACTCGACGCTCGCTTGTTTGTTTAGTGTCGATAGCAGAGACTGCTCTATCACCGCATAGGAGCTGTCTACGAGATCAAGCCATGGATGGTCCGGATCTATTTTTGAAAAGGTACGATATGCATAGGGTGCAAAATATGATGGATTCAGGATTACAAAATTTTTTCCAGAATCCTTCTCTATGTTGTTTGCAGTAAGGTATGGCTTACCGCTTACCGTTACTACCTCGTGCTCCCATATTGCACGTACTATTGCTTCTGCGCTTTTAATGTAGTGTGGTTCATGCCACCGTGCGTATGCAAAGATAAGCGATAGCGCAATATCAGTATCAGCATCTGAGGCAGTATTTTGCCCGCCCTCATGCTCTTGTATTCCGTATGTGCCGTCTGCACCCTCTTCAAATTTCCAAGCAAATAGTGCATCGTCCTTGCGAGACAGGTTTTCTTTTGTCCACTTCCAGCTTTTATCAAAGGTTTCTTTGTCGTCAAGCAATACTGCTCTGAACATCGTGTAGCTCTGTGCCTCTGAAGTTGTAATATTTTCACGACTTGGATCGAAAGTTCGTTGTGTCTCGTGATCAATGTATGTTTTCTTGTATGTTTCCCAAAGCGCCTCTGACATTGCCCGTGTTGAAAAAGTGAGTGGAATTCGTGAGGCACTACTTCGTAGATATGTAGAAAGAAGAATAAATAGCACACCAATACAAATGAGAAAAAATGCAATGATGCGAAAATGTGACTCACCTATTCTATCTTGTTGGGCAATTTTCTCATCACTGGTTTTATTGTAGAGAGCACGGGATTTTCGATAGAGGAGCGGAACAAGGAGAATGATGCCTATCAAAAGACTCGTTTCCCCAAGCATGCTGAAAACCGCATCAAACGGATGGTTCATCGCAATGCTGTCATATATGTTGTGTTCTGATGCCTGCGCGATATTGAAAGCAAGGATAGATGTCCCCATGATAAATCGTAAATTAGTATGTAGTTATTTTTATTAATAAAGGAAAGGGGAGCTTGTAATATTTTTTCTGTAATATCTAAGACGCGAGGTCGGCAGTAACATTACACATTGGGTAACAGCTCAGAATGATTGAACATAGGAATTGTATAACGCCGACCGTGCTTTAAAATTTTTTTATTTTATTTCAATTTTATGAATTCCAATTATCAACCTACAATATTGAGCGAAAGGAAAATCGGGCAAGTTGGAAAATTCTTGATTACAGGTTGTAGTAACACAGCCGTGGATTTTTCGATTATTAGTATTTTACTGTTTATCGCGCCTGCACCATCATCACTCGTGTACATGGCATACAAAATTATTGCCTTTAGTGCTGCTTCAACAAATAGCTACTTTCTCAATAAATATTATGTTTTTAAGTCGCTGAGTAGTGGAAAGAAGGTAATTAGTGAAAAAGTAAATTTTATTTTTTCATGCCTCGTCAGTTTGGGTGTAAATGTCTTGGTGTCCACAGTGGTTTTTGCATGGCTGGTAAGCACCTATCCAGACATTTCACTGTTGGTTGCGGGAAACCTAGGTGCACTCTTGGGAACTGCGGTCTGCCTTTGGTGGAACTACGTTGCCTACAAGTATCTTGTATTTAAGATAGAGGAAAATCCTACCGCGAGCACTGCTTAATTTCACATTCTACTATGAAAAAATTTACGACTCAGAAACACGGAGTGTATTTATCTGTCGTTATTCCTGCATACAATGAGTCGAGGCGAATTGGCGTGACGCTTTACAATGTTACGGTATTTTTAAAACAGCAATTATACACAAGTGAGATTATTGTTGTTGATGACGGTTCTACGGACTCCCTTATTCACGTGGTTAGAAAATATGTAGAACAATTCCCAAATATTAGGATTATTAGTTATCCTGAAAATCGCGGAAAAGGGTACGCTGTAAAGGTAGGGATGACGTCCGCGATCGGGGAGTATCGACTTTTTATGGATGCTGATAACTCGGTGACTATTGATCATGTCTCAAAATTTTTATTGTATGCAGAATCCGGATATGACATCGTTATCGGATCAATTATGCTCCCCGTCACCGATAGAGTGATTGATAATAGCGGGTTGCACAGGAAGTTTCTGAGAAAAATAACAAAATTTGTTAGATCGATGATTATAAATATAGATATACATGATACGCAACGGGGATTTAAATTATTTTCTGCAAAAGCAGCTCAAAAACTGTTCTCGTTGCAACGAGTGAATCGGTTCGGTTTTGATATGGAACTCCTTTTTCTTGCGCGCATGTTAAATTATCGTATCAAGGAAATTGCTGTAACATGGATAAATCCAGCAGGCTCAAAGGTTACGACATTTTCATACGCCCATTCCTTTATGGAGCTAATAAATATCCGCGTGAATATGCTTTTAAATCGCTACGACTTCTAGATCTAAAAGGCAAAAATTAATCTAATTTTTCTGCAACAAAAGGTGTCGCTCCATCATGGTATGGTTTGACGGCTAATAAAACTGGGGGTATGCAGTGTGAAAGATATTATCTTTCACACTGCATACCCCCAGTTTTATAAGAGACGCAGGCAATCAGAGTGGTGTCTCGGACGAAGTAATTTAAAGCATTAAAGTTCTTTAAAAACTTCTGTGCCTATTGAGGCTGACTTGTCTGTGTTGTTTTTCCTTCGCTTGATGCGGGGAGTTTTACATTAACGTCTAGTGTGCTACTTTGCGATGGTTGTTGGCTAGCGGGTATCGTGTTATTTCTTATCGCAGGAACAGCATAAAAGAAAAATAGGCTAATGATTGCAATTGCAAAAATTATACCAATGAGCAGCCCTAGGCTGGAACTCGAATCATCAGTGCGCTGTGGTGTGTTTATAATTGTTGACATATTTTTAAATTATTCATTTAGTTATTTTTTCATTCGACCAGTACCAAGGAAGCCGTCGCTAATTGGAAATCGTTACAAGGTGTTGGTACGGTTTTTTCTGAATTTACCGTTTTACTGTCATTAAAAAAATTCGTAACTCATCGTTTGTGGTAAGAGTCAAATAGTGCAATCATTATTTTTGAATTGTTAACACAAAACCACCTGCTTGAGGTGATGGTTGTTCTCCAGAATCTGATATAGATGTGTAATAATTTCGATACATTGTCGGCAGTATTGTTGAAAGGTCGTACTTTTTTATTCGTTTAATTTGAAAAAATTATGATACATACACATGATAATAAAAAGGCAATAGATGCAAGGAGCGACAACAATAACGATCATGCCAACGAAAAGAATGGTAAACAACAGAGTCATGATCATCCAACCACTAAAGACAATAATGGAAACGCGAGTCCCTCAGGTGGCAAGTCTGAAGTGTCCACAGACGAAGATGAGTCTGAGTAATCACGCGAAGCTTTTATGTGTATATTTTTGTAAGTAGGGAGCAGATCACTGTGACCAATGGTGTTTAGTGTGTGGATATGTGTTACTTCTCGAAAGAGGAAAAAAGAACCAATAATACGAGTAATGAAGGCAATCAACACCCCCTGGATTGTGTAACAGAGGGTGTTGATTGCTGCAAATGTAATAGTAGCTCTAAGGGAGGGCATCGAGAATGTATCCATGTGGTTTTAATCTCGGTCGATTATTGGTGAGTATAACTTTCAATTAGAGCTCGCATCCCGCGTATGTTTTGCGCCAATTCAACCGTCTCGTGAGTACTTAGCTCAACGGTTATAGCAGAAATATTTATTGAAGCAAGCCATCCTTCAGCGTCACCAGAGACTTTGTACGCATCAAATGACTTTATTGGAGTGTATCCTGATGCACCTGCGTATGTATTCATGATGTCTAGTGTTTTTGGGAGGACACCGTTGTTACACTCTGACGCATATACGGCATTTGCTTTGCTGTGCCAAAAGACCACTGCATCGGGAGAGAAGTCAAAAACAAAATCTCTAATGGCTTGCGCTTCAGGTTCAGAAAAAGCACTTGTACCTGCACTGACCACGTTATTTTTCCATGTGCTTTTTGGTTTCCAGTTGCAATCAAAATTACGATTGAGGTCAACATTGTGCGCATTGAAACGCCCCGTACCTTCAATCAGTTTTGTAGTCGGAATATCCGCGACAGAGAAGCGTCCCTCTTTTTGAACAACCTTAAAAAGTCCATCAGGATTTGCAGAGGGGATTATTGCCACAGTGATTTTTTTTGGCACAGCGTCAGGATTTTTTTTCAGATAGTCCATCGCCTCATAGGCCAAAAGTACGCTGTTCCACTCGTATCCGCCGTGAATGCCACCTACAAACAAGAGGTGTGTAGCTCCATTTCCGTAGACGTACGCATTTATCGTGCGCCCCTGTACGGATTTTCCAATTATTTTATGAAGGACAAGGGGAGTTGGGGTAGGAGACACTTCCAAAGGTTGTGGAACGCTGGGTTTGCCTTTTAGAGATAGTGATAACAAAAACCCAAGTCCAACAAGAACAAGAATACTGATGATTATGAGCGCTTGTTTAGAAACAAGAAACTTCATTTACTTTGCGTAGTGGTTTAGTGTCGCTTTAATCCCTGCGAGGTTTTTGCTCCACTCCGTATCGTCGTGGGTGGTGAGAAGAATGCTGATTGCAGGAACGTTCTTTTTTGCAAGCCAGTTTACCATGTCGCCGGTAGTCTCATAGAAATCAAACGTCTCGTAGGCTTTGTACCCAGATGCTTTTGCAAAAAGATTTGTAAGAGTTTTTGTTTCAGGAAGGATTCCGTTGTGACAGTTTGAAGAGAATACACCGCCTGCAGAGCTGTACCATACGACAGTAGCTACGGGGCTGTGAGTTTCTATGTAGTTTTTAATTGCCATACTTTCAGGTTCTGAAAATACTTTGCTTCCGCCACTTACGGGTTTGTTCATCCACACTGCCTTTGTCTGCCAATCACAATCAAAGTTGCGGTTGAGGTCAACACCGCTTGCATTAAAGCGACCAGATACAACGACAGACTCTGATGTAGCGATATCAGCTTTTGTAAAACGCCCTTCTTTTCCTGTAACTTTTTTCAAACCGTCTGGGTTGAGCACGGGGATGACAGTCACTCTTACGTTGCTTGGAATAACCTTAGGATTTGCCGTGAGGTAGTCCATGAGCTCATATGCCACGAGCGCAGTGTTCCATTCGTAACCGCCGTGAATTCCTCCAACAAACAAAACTTCTTTTGCGCCGGTGCCGTAGTGGTACGCGGTGATGTCGCGATTTTCAACAGACGTTCCAAGAACTGTCCTTGTGGTGTCAACAGGCTCCTCTGTCACCACTGTAGCAGTCGTGGTCGTTGTCGGAGCAGTCACTACCGGAGTCGGAGCCTCCGCACTCTTATTCATAAAAAACCAAACACCGAGGCCGATAAGAACAATAACAACCAATGCAATAATTATTTTTTTCATCCCGTTAGAGGTAGGAAACGCTAGGCGTTTCCGTAGCTGATTATTATCTAGTAAATAAATAAACTTTTTATATAGACTCCCGTAGGCTCAGGTTAAAAAACTGAGTCCCACCCGCCATCACTTGAGCACAACTTTTTGCTGTGTTCTGGCGAAAGTGGGCGGGGACCTCTAACGGGATTCATATATTCATTTTACCATAAACATAAGAATACAACTACCTTACTTTTGGTTTTTGGAACTGTTTATTCTACATATTCTAGTCACTAGCTGGACGTACGCTTGACAGTCTACATAATTATCTATATGGTATCAGACAGACAGTGCAAAATAGTTTTGCCTGCAGAGCACCTTAACATTTACAAACCAAGGAGATTGAAATGAGAAAAATACGCGCTATGTTGCTGGTTTCGCTTTTCGCTTTGCTGATTACTTCGGGCGCTTTTGCAGAGGCACCACTGCCACTTACCTTAAAGCCAGATCTCACCTGCACCCTATGTGGTATAGAAAAAGCGCCAGTAGTAGTGGAAACACAAAAGCCAGTACCACTAATATTTAAAGAAGTGAGACCAGCTCAACCAGTAAGGGAAGATTGGTACTTTATTTCCTATTATTACAAGGTGGGCACTACTCGCGGCCCTTTTTCCTCAAGGCTTGATTGCGAAGAGGCAAGAAGGTTGGTTTCGCGTAGTGATTTATGTTTTTTGGATGAACGGCGTATATGGATTGATTAAACTTGCATCATTTTTTTGAGGTCAGGAATACCTGCAGAGTAAAATGATTTCGCCTGTAGGTTTAATAGATATTCAACATAAGGAGTTCAAAATGAAAACGTATATCACTTTGGTTTTAATGATGGCACTGACGGCATTTGCGCACGCAGAGGGCGGGGCAAGTGGTGTGCCAGCAGATGAAAACACAGGCCACGCGCGGGATGCAAAAGCCAGCTTATATATTGGCTCTATTCGTAGCACTGTTCGGGATTTAAAAATCGCAAACAAAGAAGGCGTAGTTTTAGAAGGAAAACAAGCACACCAGCTTGCGACAGCAGACCTTCTTTTCAATGCGTGGGCTACATTTGAGCAGGAGAATACAAAGCATGAGGATAATATTATAAGTCAAAATGACTTTGCAAAAAACGTAAACGGTCAAGCGGATTCTTATAATGGAGTTTGCCATGGCACTGTTGATCAGAATAGATACAATTGGTGCCAGATCGAGAAAGCTCGTTTAGATCCGCTTGTCGAAAAGGTAAATTCGTGGAAGGGAGAAATCGATACAAACCGAGATCGGTTGATTAAAAACATTGACACCCTCAATCAGATTGGTGAAAAAAGCGATCGTGAAGCAAACGCAATACATCAAGCGGGGCTCAAATACTTCGAAAAATATAATAGGCTCGTGGCGCGGATAAAAGACTTTAGCGATAAATTAGCGGCGCTTAAAGTTGAATATGATGCCTGCAAAGATATTCAAGGATCGCTCGAAAAAGCGCATGAGGTGTGTGGCAGGATGTTTGATGGCAATATCGTTCATGAAACAGAGACCAAATATCCTGTGCCTGACGTAGCCTTCAAATTCTTCGATGGTCCAAAACGCTGTACTCCACAAGGAACATTTTGTTTGGAGGCAATTAAGTAAATAGGTATTTGAATTAATTTAAAAGGTTGCCACTCGTGGCAACCTTTTTTCTTTGGAAAATATTGTAGGTTTTGCGGGTAGGGGTATCTTTTTCAATTTCAGTTCGTCGCCACTCACTGAAATTGAAAACGGGGATTTTCGGCACTCGTTGCTACGAGCGTAAACCGAAAATCCCTTCGATCCCTACACGCGCGGAAGCATGACAAAAGTAAAAACCGTCCACGAGGGGGACGGTCTTACTTTTATGCTCCACTCATTGTTTACTACATTAAAAGGGTCTATTTATAATATCGTTTGGCGTTTGGCGGAAGTGAGTATGGGCAAGTTCCTGTTTGAGAAAAAAAGACATCAAGCTGTGTATCTGAAACGAACTTAAAGTAAACCCAGCCCCTATTATCTCCTGGAGTGAACCCATCAAACTTATAGCAGTGCTCGCTCTTTACCTGTTCGGGTAGTTTGTAGGTGGGGTTGTTGTTATATATCCAAGACATACGACTTTCTCCCAAGTTACCTATAGTGATCCTTTCCTCGTCTCCTACTATAGACAAAGTACTGCCATACAGTCCTTCCTTGTAGCTTTCGTAGATGTTATTCTGCGGTTCTTGACTCAAAAACCACATCCCCGAAATGGTGCCAGCAACATCTCTTGATGATTTTCCGCAGTCTTTAGTTTTGAAGAGTGTTCCTCCGGCTCCGCCTAGCAAATTATAATATGTTTTTTTCTTGTTAGGTTCATAATAATCATAAGGACAAACGCCATTGATAAGATTTGATGCTCTATGGTCGGAATATCTTTCTTGATTGATAAATTTATTTAACACCTTTTTGTCTCTGACGATAAAATCAAATCCTGCAACATCCCCATGACTATAAATAAAATATCCTATGAGATCCCCAGCTTTAAATTGCAAAGGCTTTAGTCGTGTATTCCTGCTGTCTGTTTTTACATCTGGTAATTGTAAAGCAATCGGTTGAGCAACTTCTTTGAGGTGTGCTAGATTTACTTCTACATCACATCCCGCGTCAAACCACAGGGCATAATCGGGTAGGGCATTACTTGGAGCAGCAGGATCACGATAATGACTACCTGCAACGAGCTCAATGTCAGAAGGAGCGTATACTGGTACTTTCTGCGCGGCAAATTTTTCCTTTACACTTATATATGACCTTTCTACTATGTATAAGCCGGAACCATGGACGACACCAACTTGTCCAACTTTTTGTACATATTGCGGATCAATAAAATACGAAGTGAACACAGGGTTCTCACACTTTTTTACGGTTTTGTTTTCATACACGCCTTGACTCTCGTCATTGGTGATTTGCTCTTGAACATTTTTTTCTATAACAGCTAGATAATTTTCAGAATCTTTTAAAAAAGGATGGCTAATCGCAAGAGAACCTACGATAAATATGACAATGGCCGTAATTCCTAAAATAATGTTTCTCATAAATTCAAATTACCATTTTTTTAAAACAAGTTCTAGTCTTTTAAAGTATCTATAGGTATTTTTATTGTGCCCTTACTGACTCTGCTAGTAGGGAGTGGTCACGATTTACCAGGTCGCTGTGCTGATTGTATGCATGATCGCCCTTCCATGCGATCGAGACCATCCATTTTGTAGGTCTTCGAGAATACTCTCATTCCCAAAATGGTGGGTCTTCGGTTCGATCCCTAAGGGTAGGGGTATCTTTCCTTACAGGAACGGTACACCTTTGTATTTCTTCAGATGAGTACATCATCATAAATATACTCAAGGTCTTCGATCTTACCGGGCGGATAGGGATATCTCCCTCGACTAAAACTTTTTCGTCAAAAAGTTCTGTCTGGGCACCAGCTCGCGATTTTGTTTGCTAACAAAATATCGCTCCGCTGTTCGATCCCTACCGTAAAGCTTCGCTTTACTCCGCGGAGCAAATAAAAACACCCTCTTTCGAGGGGTTTTAATTTGCTCCGAACAGTCGAGGCTATTAGAACTTGGATAGCCACTCGATCTGATGATTTTTATGTTCCCAATCTCTCAGTGCAATAGGGCAGGGGCGGTGTGCATACCCCTCGACGTAGGCCCCCGTGTGATGGAAAATACGGCGTTGGGTAGTTTGTGTGAACATAGAGCCATTTTGAGCCTGGGGGGATACCCATACCCCCAGGCTCTTGGGGAAAATTAATTCTCAAAAACTCATTTATATTTTTTAGCTATTCTTTGGAGTGCTCATCAGGGGGGTACAAATATAATTACGAAAATATGGTTTACATTAATTTTCGTAATATGATACAATAAGAGTATTAATTTAGTTGGTTTTTTTAAATTACGGATTTTATGGCAACTATAAATATCGTAGAAGATATCGTAAAGGCTTTTTCCTCAGGTAAAAACGAGGAGGTTGTTTCTGTCCTAGAAAAGGAGATAAAAAAACAAAGAGCTAACGGAAAAATATTAGTTGCCAAAAGATTGTCAAATCTGATTAAAGATGTGTCTAGGGGGCATTCCTTATCTGGGCAGTCGTTAACTTCTAGGAATATAAATCTAAACAATAACGATACTCTTTTTGAAAAAATTTACTCAAACATCGAATTAGATTCTGTTGTCCTTAATCCAAATACAAGGACAACCATAATTGAGTTTATAAAGCATTGGGAAGCTTTTGATAAGTTACTTAAAAATAATATTTCCCCTATAAACAAAATTCTTTTCTATGGACCACCTGGTACAGGGAAAACAAGATTAGCTTATGCTCTTGCGAATAAATTGAACCTCCCACTTATTATTGTCAAATTAGATGAACTAGTCTCATCGTATTTAGGTAAAACAGGGAAAAACATTAGCGAGGTTTTTGAAATTGCAAAAAGGGAGCGAGTAGTCATCTTTTTTGACGAAATTGATACAGTAGCTAAACATCGAGATGATGCAAGGGAGTTGGGGGAATTAAAGAGAGTAGTTACTGTGTTACTTCAAAATATTGACTTATTCCCAGTGACTTCAATTCTAATTGGAGCAACAAATCATGATGAGTTGTTGGACAAGGCACTATGGAGACGATTCGGGCTAAGGTTAGAAATTAATACCCCAGAAGAGGAATCGAGGGCTCTATTGTTTGAGTTGTTTTTAAGTGATTTTAATAAAAATAAATCATTAGACTATAATTTAATGGCAAGAGTCACTGTTGGTTTAAATGGTTCTTTAATTAATGATATATGCCAAAACATAAAAAGAGCATCGGTAATAGAGGGTATAAGCTTAGATAATATTTTTTGCTTAAAACATATTATTTCTTTTAATCACCAATTAACATCAAAACAGAGGCTTAACAAAAAGAATCTTTATGAAATTGCGCAAGTGTTAAAAGATAGCAGTTTCAATTTAATTGACATATCTGAAGTTTCTGGTATTGCGTACACTACGCTTCGTGACAATATAAAATGAAATATATGAACTTTTCAATTGTTGTACCCAAAAAGAAGATAAATAAAGGTAAAAAGCCTGGAGGAGGTTCTGATTTTTGGAAGTCGTTTTGGGAAAAGAAAATTACTGATGATACCCGCGAACATTACGCCAGAGTGTTTTCAAAGCGCGTAAGGCAGATTGATACAACTGTTAAAAAAATAAAATCGGAAGCAAAAACTGCCGGGAAATTACTGTATGTCGAAGTCGAATTAGATGAGCTGGCAAACTCAAAATCTAACAGTCCTGCTGATGTGTGGAATGAGACGGGGCTTGAAATTGTTGGTTCTAAAAACGACAAAACATTTATCGTTAGTGGGAAAATAGAGGATTTTGACCGTTTGGTTAGTATAAGCAATAGCGGCTCATTTGATGCTGCCCTCACAGGGGAGGATTTACCAAGAAAAAAAGACAAGAATCTGTTGCGTGAATTGTATGCCATGTCGGCAGTCACAGACCGTAATACAATCATTGAGGGCCGGGTAAGTAATTATATCTACTCACTTATTCATGGCAATATTTTAAATCAAACAATTGATTGCATTATTGAGATTTACCCAAATATTGGCAAAGATAAATACGACACACTCTTTGATTCTTTGAACGATCAACTTGTTTTTCGTGGAAAATTGAAAAAGAGAAATATAAACTTATTTTTTAGTAACATATCATTCTTGGCGACCCTTACAGCAAATGAAATTATTGGTATTTTAAGTGATGCAGATTTTAATTTTATCGGCAAAATAAGAGAGCAACCAATTTTGAGTTCACAGAGGTGTATCCCAGAGATTAATCTTGGGGCACTGAATCTCCTTGCTCCACTAACAGCAGAAAGAGTGGGTCTCATTGATAGTGGTATATATAATCCAATACTCCAACAGCTTAGGGCTCATCACCATAATTATTTGTCTCGACATCAGGTCGAGGACAAGAACCACGGTACTATTGTGGCCAGCCGAATTTTGTTTGGTGACAACTTCTTTATGCAATTAACAGGGGGTGGTTCTATTGCTCCAACATGTAATATTCTAGACATACAAGTATTGTATTTGGATGGTAGTGATTCAAAATGCGTCTCCCTTGATGAACTAAAGGGTGCAATTTCTGAGGTTGTAAATAGGTATGAAGATATTTCAATATATAATCTCTCTATTAATGAAAATGAACCGATAGACAAAGACGACGTGAGTGAATTGACCGAATTCTTGGATAATATAGCTAGGGAGTACGATGTGATATTTGTTTGTTCTGTCGGTAACCATCAAGTTTACGCTAGTGAAAATTACAATACTATTTTTAAACAAGAAAAATCTCTTATTGCATCACCAAGTGATGCTCTTAATGTAATTTCAGTTGGCTCAATTTCGGGTAAGGCTGACGCTAGTTGTGTAAATGTTGAGCAAGGGTTCCCAGCCCCTTTTACGCGTACTTCCAGTGTCGCTAAAGATATTAAGAAACCAGAATTGGTTGCTAATGGAGGTAATGTAAAAAAAGACCCAAGCTTTGGTTATGGAAATGCTCACATGATATCCTCAAATCAGGTTTTTGGCGTTGAGAGCATAAATAAGGATGGCCTCAACAAAGACATTGGCACTAGCCTAAGTGCGCCTTTAATCACTAGATAATGTGCGTTTTTGTTAGATTTTATAAAGAAAGCGAAAGCATCAGATTATGTTGATTTAGAGAACAATAAACTTAATCTCGTTAAGGCACTTTTGATTCATTCAACCGCAAAAGCTCCACAAGTAAAAATCGAGGATGACCATATAAAACGAGCATATGGTTTTGGAGTCCCCGACCACAAGCTTGCTTTAAAGGATAATGAAAATGAACTAACATTAATGTATGCAGATAAGATTAATTACGTTGAGAGGAAACACAAATTACAAATACAGCTCCCAGAAAGTATCTTGGGTAAAAAGGTAGAGTTTATATTCACTCTTGCTTATAACCCTCCCGTTGATAAAAATTACCCAAAAGAATATAAGATGATGAGTGTTGAACCAGCAGTTCGGTTCTTGGTCCCAATCCTTGATGAAAATGGTGAGGTTGAAGAAAAAAATAAAGCACTGTCTCTAAACCAGACTCCAACATGGGACCATTACAGGAACCCAAATCACAATGTGATTCATTTTAAAAAAATAAAGAAAAAAGTACCATCTACTGTGCTAGAGGTACTTTTACAGTTGTCTGCAACACAATCTTATGAAAGTAAAATTCTTGGAAAAGAAAACTTAGAAAATCAACCCTACGCCTTTATTTTAACGGTAAGAGATTTATCTGATTCAGATAATTTTAGAGAGGAAGTAATTACATTGAATGAATTCCAAGAACTGATTCAACTAGACGTACAAGAGCAAGTTCGCCTGTAGGGTACATCATATTTATATTTAAAAAATGGAAATAAAAAATTACAGAATTCTGGTTGATCGCGCAGAATCAGCACATGGAAACGGGAGATATTTGGAAGCGTTTCTTATGCAGTGAGTATTTCATCAATCATCCCATGGAATTTCTTAGGTAAGCGCTTCAATACCTCCTCTCGTATAAAATCCGGTATCTCTTTGTAAAATGCTTCTGCTATTGCTCCGGCGATGCATGCCTGGGTGTCAGCATCTGCCCCAAGAGAAACTGCATTTCGTAGGGCATCTTCAAATGATTCAGAATCAAGGAAACAAATAATCGCCTCGGGAACGCTTATCATACACGTCTCGTTAAAGACGGCCGTTTCCCGTATCTCATCCACGGAACGATCTAGGTCGTACTCAAAATTTAATTCTATGTATTCCTTGATTGTTTTTTTGCTTGCCCCAGTTCTTGCGAGGAATATTGCGCTTGCTACGGCTTGAGCGCCTTTTATCCCCTCTGGGTGATTATGGGTCACTTCAGCGCTCTTCTTTGCCTCCTCAAGAACCTGCTCAATGATATTGAAAGCCCACCCGACAGGAGCTACCCTCATCGCAGACCCGTTACCAAAACTATTGTATGGCTCAGAGTCGTCTCTTTTGCCCCATGCGTAAAATCGCTCGCCGTAGTTTTTAAGTGGGTATTGCCAAAAAAAGTTTTTGTAAGATTTACCGTAATCTTCTTTATTTAGAATAGCGTGTGCTGTAGCGAGGGTAAGAATAGTATCGTCGGTAAATTTCGAGCCCACGGGGAAAAGGTCGAAGTCTTTTGTTTTGACCGCGTTAAACTCATAGTATGACCCCACAAAATCACCAATAATTGCGCCAAGCATATTTTTATATTACCGCTGTTATTTTCATTTCTGACACTCGTGCTGGGGTGTGAGTGACAGCTCCTCCTCTCGCATTTCAATTTCAACCTGCTTTTGTATCTTGTTGAACTTGTGGAAAGCGTCCGTAACCTCCTTGCTTGCTTGCTCAGAGGTCTTGCCTTTTGTTGAGATAAGACCTATTAATTTTTTCATAGTATTTTGATTTTCTTTAAGATACCTCAATCATTTATTTTTACATTTCTGGAAGTACAAAAGAAAGACTTTGGATAATTAAAGGTACTATGATTATAGTTAGTAAGAAGGAATATACAATCAGTTTCTTCTTGGAGTTTTCCAAAATAAATACCTTATACTTTAATGCAAGAATAGTTTTAAACGCAACATCCCCACCCTGAGATACTGTCTGCTCAACATCTTGGTATGTTTTCGTTTTCTTTTCTAAAAAGTTAGCGAAGTCAAGACTGTTCATCTTTAGCACTTCGTCATTAAGTTTTAATATTTCTTTTTCATTCATATTTGTAATTATATCTCATTTTTACATCAGCAATCTTGCCAAAGTTGGTGTCCAGAAGTTTTGCATGGCTCGTAATTTTCAGCATTATTATTTGTATCAAATTTAAACCAACTAGCTACAAAATAAATTAAAAACATAAACAATACAAGAAACAAAAATCCTACTAGCTTCTCAATAAGTTCCTTACTTAAATTAACAAACTTCGAGGAATAACTACTAGTTGCTTTTTCTAGATTGACGGTATATTCAATCCTATCTTGACTCAAAATATCTTTAGATTCATTTAATTTTTCATAGGCAAGAGCTTCTGGTTTAGATACTGGTATCTTGCGACAATACTGACACAAATGGTCCCACCAAGAACCTTCTCTTTTTTTGCATTTGATACAAATTCTCATATTAATAATGTTTTTATAAAAAATTTATTTATCAAATTTATCATTTACTTCATTTATGTCGCTTGTGTTTATCTCAGTAGAGACACCTGCCTCTGGATACTTGCTGACAATCCAGATCCCCAAATTTCTTATTAGGTAAGTAAGCCCAATAGAGAGAAGCAACAGAAGTGCGCCAAACCCTTGGCCTGAAAAAAGTAAAGCAAGAGGGGCGGTAATAAATAAACCCACACCAAACATTATTACACCGATAAAGATTCCTATAAGGCCCCAGAATTCGTAAGTTATAACTAAGCAAGTTAACCATAGCAAAAATATCCAGATGTATGTTAAAAATACAATCCCAGTTCCAGTGAAAATTCGTAATTTTGGTATTACAGAAAAAAGAAGTAATAATACGAAAATACCCGCAGTTACATTATTTACTGATTCTATCAGGTTTTGATGATTCTCAATAAAACCAACTCCTCCCACCACCAAAAAGCCTATTAGAATAAATACCAATAGAATAAAGAGCAAGCCAGCCCCAGTCCACCCTATGTTTTTAATTTTTTCTATCATGATTTTTTAGTTTTTAATTTTATAATTGAGACAAACATTAAAACAGAGGCAACCAGGTCTAGAATTACCCAAGTTTCTTTTTGGAGAAAAATTGGAGCTATCGGGTTAAATAGTATTGCTACGGCAATCATAATAAGCACCCATTCATTTTTCTTTAGTTCGTATGCGAAATATGCGTTATACACGGCCACTCCAGCAACAATCCACCTTAGAATCTGAAAATATCCATAAGGCCAGATTGCTGGGATAGCCAAGAGGAGCATTATTCCCGCTGTTATCGATAAATATTTCTGATAATTTTTGTCCATAAATTTATTTTATTTACCGAATTTATTTTTAATCTCATCGGTTGAGCGATATTTTTGTATTTCTTTTACAAATGAATCAAAGAAACTAGTATCTTGATGATTGTCCATAATTTTAAGTACGGTTTCTTTTGGATCGTTTGTTCTATGCCATTTCCAAATTGTTTTTATTGGAATGATACCAAAAAGTAATTTGAAGATTTTTATATAGTCACTCGCCTCTGATAACAGAATTCTTTCTCCAGAGTCGAGTTTTATATGACAGTATCCATATTCTCTGTCGTGTCTATATGTAATTATTTGGGACATATTTTCATGTTTTATAGAATAAACCACCTTACTAATAGCCAAATACATACGAGTTGACCTATCATTGCATAAAAACCAATAAGAGATAAAAAGAATTTAAGTAAGATGCTCAACCTAGTAGCCCTTCCAAGTCTGTCTGATGTAACCCATTGTCTAGTAATGAGGCCAATGATACTTGCAATTAATACTGAAATAGGTAAAAAAAGATCGGTTTTACTAAATGTTAAACCTATAATTAATGTTATTCCTGATATTAATAAAGATGAGTTAATTTTCATAAAAATAGCTAGCCAATAATATAGCTAGCGTGGGGTATAAACACAGAACCCCGCGCCAGCTAGGACTTGCGTCCACATACCAGTTTCCCGATATGACCCATGGAAGAGTCGCTGAACGCGGGGTTCAGTACCTTCCATGGGATTTGCGCAACCATACCTTAAGCATTTAAACTCCTAAGGGTTAGGCCGACTGCTATTCAGTTGTATTGCCATTATGTCAAAAAAGAGTAGGATTTACAATCATGGCGCCTAGTAAACTCAAAAGAGTATTTTCTGACTTGATATTGGAGGGTATAAATATTACTCGCCAAGCCCAAGAAGGAGATGCTATATATGCAGAGAAAAATATACTTGATGAAGTTTTTTCTAGATATCAAATTTGGAAGTCAGATATAAAAGATTTCCTCACTATGGCAAAAAGGGATAATATCGAATTTTATAAGTTTTACGAAGCAGACAGCGTTCCTAATTTAAAGGGAGGAATTGAATACAGCAATATTCAAAGTGAGGAATCTCAGACCCTGCTAAAAAATATTCGCACAGAAACAAGCAAGCACCTAAACCTCTTGAAAGAGGCTGGTGACGACGTATTCAATAAGAAACTACCTAAAACCACAATCGTCAACCCAAGTATAATTACACTTGGTAGAAAAAATAAACTTACCTTCAATACAATTACTGGAGATACAACTCTTGGAAAAGTAAAAGTAAATTTTAAAGCAGATCAACAAAAATTTAATGTGTTGAAAACATTATTGAATGCCAATGAAAAGCAAGCTAGCTATAAAGACCTTTGCAACGCGCTCGGCTTCCCGCTGAATAAAACAGAATATTCTGATATAGGACAAATAATTAAAACAATTAAAGAAGACTTGCAGATATTACCTGAAGGCTGTGCTGTTAACACCGATATATTTCACAATATTGAAAAAGTTGGTTTCAGGATAATTGTAGAATAACCCATCTGTAACCCACAATAAACCCATCCATGACCCGTGTTGAAAAAACACGGGTTTCTTTATGCTAGACACAGGATATTTTATATCCGCTCGCCTAGAGGAACCCACTATTGAGGTCCCGACTTTCTAGGCGAAGTCAGGTCCTCAATAGTGGGTTTTATTTTATGGTTGATAAAAATACTTATCTCAAAAAATTCAAGGAGCTTTACGAAGCTAAGAACAAAACGGTCATCTCTGATGCACAAGCTTTTGAGTATTTCGAAAATCTTGTTTGCCTTATTGGGGCGGTGACAAGCAGTCTTGATATTAATAAAATAACATTGCCTAAAAGTTATGAACGAAGAGAAAACATTTAAGGAGTTTGCGGAGGAAAGGAATGAAAGCTCAGAAATGAGGGAGATTGATAGAGAGATTGAGAAGCCGTTCTTTGAGCCGATGAGCTGGACAACTCTAGGAAATAAAAAATTCCCAGAGAGAAGGTGGTTGGTTCAGGGCCTAATCCCTTGCGAAGGTTTTGTCATCCTAGCCTCTGTTACAGGAGAAAAGAAAACCTGGCTTGCGATGGATATGGCTAGATGTATTGCCCTTGGAATTGATTTTCTTGGACGCGAGGAGTTCAAAACCGAAGCGTCCAATGTTCTGTATGTTGACATGGAAATGTCTCAGAGTGAGGCACAGCGCAGAGGAAGACAGCTAGGCTTTGACGAGAGCAATAAAAAGATTTTAGTTTACAGTGATACAGAATTAAATCTCAATACGAACGAAGGGGTGCAGTGGCTTCTAAATGTTATTGAGTATTACGAAATAAAAGTTGTTTTTCTAGATACTTTTAGGGCAGTGTCGGGTGGAATTAAGGAGGAAAAAGCAGATGAAATTAGAACTTTCTTCAACCGCCTCAAAGTCCTCAAAGATAAAGGTGTCGCTGTTGTATTCTTGGACCACTTCCGCAAGCCAAGCAATTTCGAGGGCAAGGTTCCAAAGAAGGAATTTTTGTTTGGCTCAACTGATAAAACCGCCTCAGTGGAAATATTGCTTATGCTGAAGAGTGAGCCAGGAGGAGAAGAAGATAGACATATACCAGCGAAAGAATCGCCTTACGAAGGAAATAGACCCCTTCAAGGCGATTATAAAAGACCAGGAAGGGTCCGATGGGGTTCAAACGATTCTTAGTTATGGTGGAGCAATTGAGGACCAAGAAAACAAAAAAGAGGAAGCAAAAGAGAGAATACTTGAGATTCTTCCTGATGGCGGAAAAACCAAGAGAGAAATGACTGAAATACTAAAGAAAGTAGCTGGGTCAAAGAATGTTCAAGTCGCTCTCAGGGAACTAGTTAATGAAGGGAAAATTGATACAGCGAAACATGGGAAAGAAAACTTCTGCTTTATGCCCAAAGAGCCACAGGAATCCTTAGTGATAAATGAAGATGAACCATTTTAGTAGCAGTTAATAAATGTGTTGCCGTTTTGCTGAGTAAGCTTTGTGTCTTCTTGGCTATAAGGCGGTAACTCGGCAAGTGTATATTACTAATTAAGAAAATTACCAAGAAAATAGGTACGAATCATATGAAAATAATATAATCAAGGCAATTAATTCAATCGAAGACATTGACCTTTATATGGTCAAAAATTGCGAAGGGGACAAACATACTCATGATCCTAAAGTTAATGAAAGTGGAATAATAGAATGTGCAATATGTAGAATATTATATTTGGGTGAAGAAGGTGAAAAATCTGTTAAACAGTTGTTAAAAGCGCAACATGGTGAATTTGGAAAAGAAAGATTCAGGGAATTAATGAGTGTAAAAAGATTGGTAAGAAAGTGCGAAACTCAAAATTTGAGACCAATGCTTTATGGCTACGAAGATGATACAATGGATAGTACAAGTAGATTATTTTATGCACAAAAATGAAAAGCTAAAGTACTTCGCATACTGTCGCAAGAGCTCTGAGGATTCTCAGCGTCAAGTTGCTTCTATTGGCGATCAAACTAATGCGCTTAAGCAGGTTGCAGAGCGTGAGCAGTTGAGCTTGGCGAGAGACCCGTTCACTGAAGAAAAAAGTGCGAAGGATCCAGGGCGACCGATTTTCAATGATGTGTTAAACAGAATTGAAAAAGGAGAAGCGAACGCTCTTTTATGTTGGGATATTGACCGTCTTTCTCGAAACCCCATAGACAACGGACGGTTGCAGTGGATGCTTCAGAAGGGAGTCATTAAGGTCATAAAGACCCCCGGGCGCTCTTACTATCCTGAAGATGCTGGATTGCTCATGAGTATCGAAGGAGGGCGTGCTACTGACTATGTGATGCGCTTGTCTAAGAATGTGAAGCGTGGATTAAATAGCAAAGCTATGCGTGGATGGAGACCCTCAGGTGGCCCGATAGGTTACTTGAATGTAGGTACAGAAAAAGGAAATAAAACTATTGCACTAGATCCGGAGCGTTTTGAGCTCGTTCGTAAAATGTGGGACCTATTCCTCACGGGCACTTATTCTGTTTCAAAAATACGCGAGATAGCAATTACCGAATGGGGTCTAACAACCTTAAAACATAGAAAAATTGGAGGTAATCCGCCGACAATGAGCCATATGTATAATATTTTTAAGGATACTTTCTACTATGGCTATTATCCATGGACGGACCCGGATACGGGTGAAGTAAAGATGGTTAAAGGGAATCACCCGGCGATGATTACAGAAAAAGAATATAAAAGAGCGCAAGTTCTTCTTGGGAAAAATGGAAAGCCTCAACCACAAACGCGAGAGTTTGCTTTCACGGGGCTTATGCGTTGCGGTGAGTGTGATTCTACTATTACCGCCGAAGAAAAGAATCAGATAATTTGCTCAGCATGCAAGTATAAATTTTCTAATGTGAATCGTACCGCGTGCCCTAAATGTGCGATTGATATTTCAGACATGGAGAGCCCGAAGGTTTTGAACTATGTGTATTATCATTGCACAAAGAAAAAGAATAAAAACTGTTCTCAAAAATACATTAAGCTCGAAGACCTTGAATCACAGTTCGACAAGATTCTTGGGGATATTACGATTGATCGAGAATATCTTGAGCTTGCGCTTGAATATTTGCAAGACAAACAAAAGAACTCTGGCGGGGAAGAAAAAGCGGTTCGCATGTCCTTGCAGTCCTCTTACGATGATTGTCAGACACGGCTCGTGAATATAAGTAGAGAATTTTCCTCACCACTGAATTCAAAATACGAAATATACACGCCTGAGGAATTCAAAGAGCAGAAAAAAGAGATTATTGCTCAAAGGACAGCAATAGAAAAACAAATGGGAGGAACCAAAGAGAAGCTCGACGGTGATCTTGAAATTGCCGAGCGCGTGTTTAATTTCTGCACTTTCGCAAGAGATCAATTTAATAAACCGGATCTTCGAAAGAAAAGAGAGATATTTTCTACGATTGGCTCGAACCTAATTTTGAAGGACAAAATACTCACTATTGATAAGCTTCATCCATATTTACTGATAGAAAATGAGATGAGAGAGCAAAAAGCACTTATTGATGCGCTCGAACCTAGAAATAGCGTTGCCCTTAAACGACAAAAGAGCCCTTTCGAGCTCTCTCGTCCTAACTGGCTCCGCGGGTAGGGATCGAACCTACGACCAAGCGATTAACAGTCGCTTGCTCTACCACTGAGCTACCGCGGAATATGTTTTGATTCTACTAATAGCAGATTGGAATTGCCACGATTTTGGCCAAGCTTTCATCCAAGATGTGAATCAGCTGATTCGGCTACGCAGAATACAAAATGCATAATAGCAAAACTTGGGGAAAATGCAAAATTTTGATATAATACGTTCTTACAATTCAAATTCAAACACGACAATGAATCCCGTTAGAGGTCCCCGCCCACTTTCGCCAGAACACAGCAAAAAGTTGTGCTCAAGTGATGGCGGGTGGGACTCAGTTTTGAGGAGAATCTAGCGGGTAAATAAAATATAAAGTTTGTATGCTTATTAGATAATAATTAACTACGGAAACTTGTCCCATTAGAAGTCGCGAGGTAACGCAGCGTGACGCCACTTCTAACGGGATCAATTTCCTACCTCTAACGGGATGAAAAAGACAAAAATCGTCGCAACCATAGGGCCAGCATCTGACAGTGAGATAATGCTTACCAAGCTAGTGAAGGCTGGGATGAATGTCTGCAGACTAAACTTTTCCCATGGCACACACGAGGAGCATTTTGAAAAAGTAAGGAACATTCGCAAAGTTGCTGAGAAGCTCGGGACACCTACTGCGATATTGCAGGACCTGTCTGGCCCCAAAATTCGCATTGGGGGTTTTTATAAGGACAGTGTGATTCTTAAAAAGGGAAGCACCTTTACGCTCACCACAAAAGCATGTGTTGGAGATGAGACAAGGGCATTTGTGAATTATCCCGCGCTTACAAAAGAGATAAAAGAGGGGGACTCTATCCTTCTTGATGATGGTAAAAAACGTTTGGAGGTTCTCAGTGTCATGGGTAGTGAAATAAAATGTCGGGTGATAGTAGGTGGCGAAACTAAAGGGCGTAGGGGGGTCAACCTTCCCGGCGTCTCGCTAAAGATTAGTTGCCTCACACCAAAAGATAAAGAAGATATTGTATTTGGTGTTGAGCATCGAGTTGACTACATTGCACTTTCTTTTGTTCGTCGCGCTTCTGATATTCGTGAGCTTCGCGCAATTCTCACAAAAGCAAGATCAACAGTAAAAATTATTGCAAAGATTGAAACAGACGAAGCCATTCAGAACATTGACGCAATTATTAGAGAGGCAGATGGAGTGATGGTTGCTCGTGGGGATTTGGCGGTGGAAGTGCCCGCACAAGAAGTACCGATTTTACAGAAAATGATCATTGAGAAATGTAACATTGCGGGAAAACCAGTGATCGTAGCGACCCAAATGATGGAGTCAATGATAAAATCTCCAGTACCGACCCGCGCAGAAGTGTCTGACGTGGCAAACTCCATTTTAGACGGCGCTGACGCTGTGATGCTTTCTGAGGAAAGTGCCCTCGGTGAGTACCCCGTTGAGACCGTAAAAATGATGTCTGATGTCGCAAACATAGCTGAAAAAAATTATCCACACCGCGAGGCGCTCTACGGAAATACCCCCGTTCATGAAAGCAACGAGAGTGCACATCGTAAAGATGTGGTAGACGCGGTAACCTTTTCGGTGGTGAGTACGGCGTCTGCAGTGGGTGCAAAGGTAATAATCGCACTCTCTGAGTCAGGTCTCACAGCACGCATGGTGTCGCGATACCGCCCTGCGCAGACGGTTATCGCTATGAGCCCAAAGGGGTATATTGTCCGACAACTAGAGCTTGTTTTCGGATGTTTCCCCGTGCGCATTGATCATTTTTCGAATGTACTTGATGTTATGAAGGTAGTGCGAACGTATGTCCTCAAGCACAAGCTTGCAAAAAAAGGCGACAAGGTGGTGGTTGCAGCGGGAGTACCCTTTGGGCACATTGGAGGAACAAATATGATCATGGTGGAGGTGATATAGGGAATATTTGAGACAGGGGGAACAAATAACAAACATGTATATCAGAGTCCGAGTAACCGCTGGAGCGAAAAAGGAAACATTTGTGCAAAGCGCAAAAGACTCCTTCTTTGTGTCGGTAAAGGAGCCAGCTCTGCAAAACCTAGCAAACAGACGAATTCTCGAGCTAGTAGCGCTTCATTTTAGAATCGACTCAAAACAAATACGAATTATCTCGGGGCATCATAGCCCGGGTAAAATATTATCAATTCCGGGCGAAGATCAATATTTGAATAAGTGAATAAGTTCACCGCATAACCTCACATACATATTGCAGTCTTTGGGAAACCAAAGAAATGAGGATATTCAATCAAAAAAAGGAATTAGAGGGTCTGGTATTCTTGCTGACCGCCTGCGAATTAGTAAATTCACTGCTTGGCCGTAAACTTATTTGCATATGATTACCGAATAAGCACAAAAGCGGGCAACAATACTGATATTCTGGAAGAAGTACGGATACCAACGCAGATGAACCACAAACTCAAAAAAAGAAAAAATGAATAATAATAAGTGCCCCACCAACAAATCCAAACTCCTCCCTTGTCACTGCAAAAGTGGGTGGCGGTTAGACAACCATTTGTTTTTAGTGCGCCACACGTGCTATAATATAGCTATCAAATTATTAGTTTTTAAATATTCACCATGACCACTACATACATTATATTAGGCATTCTCGCAGTTATCGTTTTATGGGCTATTGTTGCTTACAACGGTTTTGTTGCATTGGTAAATCGCACACAAGAGGCGTGGGCGGATATTGACGTTCAGCTCAAGCGTCGCTATGACCTTATTCCCAACCTCATGGAGGCAGTAAAAGGATACGCAAAGCACGAGAGCAGTGTGTTTGAAAATGTAACCAAAGCGCGCTCACAAGCAATGCAGGCAGGAACTCCCGCAGAACACGCTGCATCGGAAAACATGCTCACGGGAGCCTTGAAAAGCCTTTTTGCAGTTTCCGAAGCGTACCCAGATTTGAAAGCAAATCAAAACTTCCTCTCACTTCAAGCAGAGCTTTCTGACACCGAAAACAAAATCCAAGCCGCACGTCGCTTCTACAACGGCAATGTTCGCGATTTGAACACCAGTATCGAGTCATTCCCGGGCAATATCATTGCGTCAATGTTCAATTTCGCAAAACAAGAATTCTTCGACCTCGACGAAAACTCCGCCGCAAAAGAGCCAGTAAAAGTTAGTTTCTAGGTTTATTTAAGCCAACAATATTCATGGCTTATAGGATTCTAAAACCGGAAGGTGCAAGCTTGATGCATGAGGTCTGGACGAAAGCTAGTGTAAGCTGGCTTTTTTGGATTATTTTGTTAATCTCGGTTTTTTTCATTTTCGCATCGTTATTGATAACGGTGGATTCGATTGAAAGAATGGATCAGTTTGGGCTCTTTATAATTGATTTTTGGCCAATTCTTTTTCCTCTTACATATCTATTGTGGTTACAGAGTAAGGCGGTGACCTCATTTTGGATAAAAGTTGCTGAGGTTAATGGGTGAGAATATGAAATGAGCCGTAATCCCAAGGATGAGGTTGGAGTAATGTTTCGACAGGGGCATAGTGGAACAATATCTAGACATATTGAAGGAGTGGTAGATGGAAGGAAATTCAGAATGTTCAATTTTATGTTTACCGTTGGTTCGGGTAAATATCAAAGAGTTTACCCATACACAGTTTTTGCTTTTAAATTTAACGGTTCGTTTCCGCATATATATTTGAACAATAGGCACAATTCCTACAGCATAAATACCGGGGAGAGAATTCCGATACATTCAGATTTTGATAAAAAGTTCGTCTTGTCAGCGCAGCGAAAATACGAAACAGAAGCTTTAGAAATATTTACTCCTGATGTGTTCGCAAAAGTACTAGACAGTGGCTTCTCTTACGATGTCGAGCTTGTTAAACAAGAGATAATAATTTTTATCGACGGTGTTACAAATAATTTTGAAAAATTAGAAAAAGAATTTAATATGGCAATAGCACTTGAAGATTTATTGGGCGAGAAATTGGATAGATTTAAGTTTGAAAAAATAGGCGATATGTCGTACGATTTAAGATAGCAGAATCTCGTTTGGCCATAATAAAACAAATTGATTTTTAACAGAAAAATTGATAATATATAGGTATGAAAGCAAAGCAAATTTCAACAACGGAATATTCATTCACAGTGATTTATGAGCCGATAAAAGAAGGTGGCTATCAGGCAATTGTACCGTCGCTCTCTGGGCTTGTTACATATGGCAGGACATTTGAGGAAGCAAAAGAAATGTCTCGTGATGCTATTTTGTGTCATTTGGAAGCTCTCAAAAAAGACAAGGAAGAAATTCCAATGGAAAAATCAATGCTTCAGGAACGTGTTACGGTGTCTTTGGGTCGTTCCTTTGCACACTAATTTTCTATGCCTAAAATTCCTCCGCTGAAGGCAAAGAAAATAATTAAAGTATTTTTGAAAGAGGGATTTTATGTTCATCATCAGGCGGGAAGCCACGTACACCTTCGTCATTTAAGTAAAAAGCATTTGAGGGTTACGATACCTCGGCATGACAAATTTGAACTCCCACCTTTTATAGTCAACAGCATATTAACTCAATCGGAGATAACAAAAGAACAGTTTTTAAAGTTATTTAAGAAATAATCTGCTAACACCTAAAAACTAACACCTAAAACCTGCATTACACATGGCAACTCTATACACCCAACAAGACAGAAATGTGCGGAAGACGTGGTTACTCATGACTACGTTTTTGGTGCTGGTTATTGGAGTTACCTTTGTTTTTAGTCAGGTGATGCAAAACTCGATGATTCTCTACGTCGGTGTAGCCTTTGCTATTGGGATGAATATTTGGAGCTACTGGTATTCAGACTCGCTCGTTATCAAAATGTCTGGCGCAAAGCCAGCTTCACGCGAGGACTACTTTGACCTCTGGAATGCAGTAGAAAATCTCTCCATCACTGCAGGGCTCCCCATGCCTGCGCTTTATGTCATAGACGACCCATCTCCCAACGCATTTGCAACAGGGCGCGACAAAGACCATGCAGCAGTCGCAGCCACGACAGGGCTTCTCCAGATTTTAAACAAAACCGAGCTTGAGGGAGTCATTGCGCACGAGCTTTCACACATTGGCAACAGAGACACACTGGTGGGGACAGTCGTGGTGGTGCTTGTGGGATTCATCGCTATTGTTTCCGATATGTTTTTGAGAATGTCATTTTTTGGTGGTGGGAATAACCGTGATGGACGGCTTGGTGCGATCCTTGCCATTGTCGGCATTGTTCTTGCAATTCTCGCACCTATCGTTGCACAGCTGATCAAGCTCGCCATCTCCCGCAAACGAGAATTCCTTGCCGATGCTTCCGGAGCTCTTCTTACCCGCTACCCCGAGGGGCTTGCATCCGCTCTTGAGAAAATCGCCTCCTACCCCACAGGACTCCAGCGTGTGAGCACTGCTACTGCACATCTCTACATTTCAAACCCGCTCAAAGACGGCAAGGCAATGTCCTTCATGAGCAAACTTTTTTCAACCCACCCACCCGCAGAGGAGCGTATTGCGGTGTTGAGGGGGATGAGAGAGTAACGGTCCGTAGTAAGTTTCCGCGCGGTAAAACGTGACGAACTGCCCCATCACAAAACAAAGTCCAAGTCATGACTTGGACTTTGTTTTGTGATGGGGCGGGGGCGGAGAGATTTGGTCACGAATCACTAAATATTTTTATTTAAAATTGAAAACCCGCTCTATTTCTCCGGGAAGCCAGCCAATCCAAAGTCTGAGGAACGGCACAAGTACCCGAGAATCATGTATCGGGTTCATAGCCAGCTCAAGAGCCTCATACATGTCGTATTTTTTAGAAGGATAATGTTTAGCAAAACTCACATAACTAGGATATAGGTCCCGAGTATATTTTTGCTCGCGCTCCATTACTAGCTCAAACCCAGTTCTTAAAATTCGCTTCATTATCCACGAACATCTTTCTTCTCGCTCTTCATTATTTTCCGCCCATCCATTTTCAAAAAAATCCACTGTATCTAGTAATTCATTCTGAATTCCCCTAAAATGCTGAGCCGACTCTTTCCCGGGTTTCAGTGGACCAATTTTTTCTGAAATATCATCACCGTAAATACAAACCGCTTGGGTTTTTAACATAATGTGTACGCCACGGTTTTTACTTACTGCATCTTCTGGAGTTCCTGCTACTATTTCCACCCCATTAACAAATGGATATTTAGAATCTATTTTCGTACTGAACTTCTCGCTCCACTTCAAGTCAATTTTGTCTTTAGGTAAATTTACTATTGCGATGGTATCCACATCTGACAAATTATCAACGGCCTCTCCTTTGGCAACAGAACCTCTGATGTACACCGAGTGAAGGTCTCCGCCGAAATGCTCAATATAAGCTTGCTTTATTTCCTCAATCACCGGCTTCCATTTTTTCTGAAACTTTTCCTGTGTCGCACTTTTAATAATAAAACCATCCTTGTCTATTTCGAGGTAGCCACCAATGTTCTCTATTTTTTTCATGTGCGGAGGCGGAGAGATTTGAACTCTCGAACAGGTTACCCCGTTGCCACCTTTCCAAGGTGGTGCACTAGACCGCTATGCGACGCCTCCGTGTGTGATGTACTGTATCAAAAATGGTGACAAACAGCAAAATATTATCACGGCAATGTCTGACCTTGACGCGAGGAGTTATTTAAACTTTATCCATAATTGCAATCTGCAGTGAACGTAGTGGGGTCTGCCTCTTCTTTTGATAATGGTGTTCCAATTAAATATACACGTGTCGCATCTTTTGCGTACCCATTGTAGAGCACTTCAAAAGTGTTAGGGTCCGCACCGGCGACGCGAGAATTTTTGTAAAATACTGATATACCATCTTTTCCGTATGGCCCATACCCGCATCCCTCATATGGCTGATTTGAAAGTGGTGAAAAAGTCCTAGGATCTGCTCCAAAAATTTCATCTGATTTGTAGTAAACACGTGTACCATCAGTGCCAAACTCCTGATGATAGGGGCCAGTGTATATTGGTCTAAATTTTTCAGCATTTGCTTTCAAGAGAACATTTCCATTTAGAACCACGTAGTTTTTGTCTCGCATATAAAACCCCGAAAGTGATGAACCAGGGTCTTTTCCGCGACTCTTCCATGTCTCTATCTCCCCTGGGGATGAAACAGTGGTGAAGGTGTTAGGGTCAATACCTGCGATGCTCTTATTAGAAAAATATACACCATTCAAATCTAGTGTGTATGCTTCATCCCCAGACCCGGTAAAAACTCGAAATGTATTTACGTCATATTCAAGTCGCTTAACACTGTCGTCAGATTGTTGATTTCTTATGATTCCGTATACATTCTTTGCATCTCGTATGTATCCATATTGAATAAATACAATAGTATTTTTGTCGATATCCGTCGTTTGATTATTAAAATATACGTGAAGTTTGTCGTATGCAAATCCCACCTCTCCATACGGGCTTTCAAATATTTTGAATGAATTAGCATCCGCGTCCAGCATCGGCTTATAGACAGGAAACGCCGTGTATCGCATGCTTGTTTCTAAGTAGAAAATACGGCCATCTTTTTTCGCGTAAATATTTCCGATACGTTCATATCCTGACGACGAAAGAATTTGCCCGTAGACACTTTCTGAACTTGTTGCTAATTGTGGCGGCCACGAGGGCCCGTCGAATAGAGAGGGCGACATTTCTATTACACACGGCACCTTGGCGCAGTCAGGTCTATTTGACCGTTCATTAACATACAGTCCTACAAAAACTAATGAAGTGAAGATAAGTAGGTAAATAGAAAGTTTAGTTTTCATTTGGTATTCTGTAAGGATAAATATATTCTTACACAAGAAGCTTTATATAAATTTTTTACTAGTTACCTCGAGCGTCAAGGCGCTTGGTTGTGTGATCTTCGTAATTTGCAGGATCTACATACTTCACAGTGCCTGCCTCTCTCTTTGCTTTAATCATCGCTTCAAATTCCTCATTTGAAAGAATGCCCGCTGGGTCTAGTTGTATTTGATCTGATGATTCTTGTTTTATGTGAAATTCCTCGAATTTTTTATTCATATAGATATTGTATCAATTATAATGTATTTGTCACTATGCAAGCGTTATTAGCCCACAGACCCTTTTGGGACTCGCGGGCGGAGCGTTCGGCGTTTCTGAAATCAGTTTGGTGTTGGTAGGGAAGTCGATATGTGTACTCATGACCATATCCGCGAGCAATAATTTCTTTGTTCACGAGCGTGCCGTCTAGGAGATACACATACCGTAGAAGTCTGCCGTATTTGTCACGGTCGCCTTGCGTGGGGCCTGCCTTGAGCTCTACGTTTTTGTTTTCAAGCAGGGACCTTGTAAAGGCACTCGCTTCTTTTCCAAAACATTGCACAGTCTTCCTCGGGTCAACGGTTTCTGGTGTGTCCACACCGATGAGTCGTACTTTTTCTGGAATACCCTCGATCATAATGACGACAGTGTCGCCGTCGATGATGCGGGTGACGAAGGGTAGCGTGGCGTTGGGAGTAGTGGATGCTACGGAGGCGAGGGGTTTTGTCGGAACGACAAAACCCCTCATTCTGCCCGAATACCAATCCTCTCCCGCGAGTATCAAAAATAAGACAATGAGGAAAGGAGCAAGTCGTTTTTTCATTGTTTCATTATAGCGTACGCACGTGCTTGCAAAAAGCATACTCATCTGGTAAAGTACGTCCATTATGAAGAAAGAAATCCACCCAAGCTATCATCAGGCGTCAGAAGTTACGTGCTCATGCGGAGAGAAATTCGCCGTAGGTTCAACCATGCCAAAAATTGATGTTGAAATCTGTAGCTCATGCCACCCATTCTTTACTGGCGAGGAAAAGGTTCTCGACCAGGGTGGACGTGTTGAACGTTTCAAGAAGCGCGCAGCTGCAACAAAGAAATAACGAAGAACAAGCCACGCGGGACAAGTTTCCGTGTGGTTTTTCTTTTGCATCTTGAAATCTGTTAAACTAATTATCATGGACATCGAAACCTTCAAAAAAAATCATAAAACAAAATATCTTGCCGATGAGTACGAGCGACTTTTGTCTGCCGAGGCGGAGGTCACGGCTATGATCGAGGCGGACCCTGCTTTTGCGGAGCTTGGTGCCGATGAGGCCGTAACACTTCGTACACAGATAGAAACGCTTCAGAAACAGATGACAGAAATTATAGAGGGCGACAAAGAGGAGGAAGTGAAACCAAAGGAAGTTATTTTGGAAGTACGCGCAGGAGCAGGCGGAGAAGAGGCGGCAATTTTTGCGCAGGATCTCGCCATGATGTACGAGCGCTTTGCAGAAAAAAAAGGATGGGAATGGAAAAAGCTCGACGAGCACCAAAGTGAAATGGGTGGCTACAAAGAGGCCTCGTTTGAAATCAAAAGTAAAGACGCGTACGACCTGCTCAGGTGGGAGACTGGTGTGCACCGAGTACAGCGTATTCCTGCAACAGAAAAAATGGGGCGCGTGCATACATCCACAGCCTCAGTAGTGGTTCTCCCTATTTACCCCGTGACAACCTTCACAATCAATCCAGCAGACTTGGAAATGGAGTTCTCTCGCTCAGGTGGGGCAGGTGGACAAAATGTAAACAAAGTGGAAACCGCAGTGCGTATCATTCATAAGCCGACCGGTCTTGCTGTGCGTTGTACGAGCGAAAGAAGCCAAGTAAAAAACCGCGAGAAGGCGATGTCCATGCTTATGGCGCGCCTTGAAGACATTGACCGAGCAAAAAAGGAAAGCGATGTGTCCGCAGACCGCAAAGGGCAGATAGGCACTGGTGACCGCTCGGAAAAAATCCGCACGTACAACATTCTCCAAGACCGCATTACCGACCACCGCATCAAACAGTCGTGGAGCAACCTCGAAAAAATTTTCCTCGGCAACATCGAGCCCATCCTCGACGCGTGCGCAAAGGGGACAGTGGGCTTGCCCGCAATTTCTAATGAAACGGCGGGGGAGGAGGAAGATGGGGAGTAAATAATACTTGGACGTCGGGTTTCCAAGTGGGCTTGACAAAATATGGGGCTTTGTGGTAGGGTGGGGGTTGGCAGAGATTGATGCTCTTTGCAAAGTTTCGGGTGGTGGCTTCTGACATGGCTGTTTTTCTTAAGATAATCTAGCCACTACTCTTCATATTGCTGATGTGATTGTTTCTTGGACGCTGTTTTTCTTGCAAGCATTTATTTTCACATCAGCACCTTATTCTGAAGGGAGTTTTTAATGGTTTTGTTTTTCTTCAATTCCACTAATTCTCTCCAGAATCTTGTTTGTGGATTTTTGTTGTACTGTTTATCTTAAGACACGGTATCCACAAATTGCCAAGCGTTCTTTCCCCGGACAGATTCGCTTGGCATCTCTATTTTGCACTCATGTATTTCCATATGAATGCAAATCGAGATTCTGTTCTTTTAAAAGTTTTGAGTGGTGGCATTAAACATTGATGTCCCTGTTTCGGCCATTTTGCCACCACTCTCCCGCTTGCTGATGTGATTGTTCTCAAAAAAATGTTTTTCTTTCGGAGCTTTACTTTCACATCAGCACCATTTTCTGGATGGAGTTTTTCGCGTTCTTGTTTTTCTTTCACATCGATAACTCCATCCAGAACACTTTTTGTGAGGATTTGATTACGATTGTTTTTCTTAAAGAAAAATATCCTCACAAAGTTGCCAAGTGGTCTGTTCTCGAACAGATTCGCTTGGCATCTCTATTTTGTATTTATGTTTACTCATGAATACAAATTGAGATTTGTTCTTTACAGTTTCGGGTGGTGGTTTTTCGAAAGATTATTATTCCTTCCTGCAAATAACCCTCATCCTCCCGTTTGCTGATGTGATTGTTTGGGTATCTCTGTTGTTTTCTTCATTATCACTACTCTCACATCAGCACCCTATTCTGGAGGGAGTTTTAATGCCAAGTGTTTTTTGACTTTTGAATTGGTAGCTCTCTCCAGAACCCTGTTTGTGGATTTGAAGCAAGTTGTTTTTCTTATTGGTGAATATCCACAAATGACCGAAGCGCATGCGCTTCGGTCCCTCTTAAAGCATTTGTGTTTTTAGCACGAATATTTCAAGAGGGAAAGTCCCTCATTGTTCATTGTGAACTAAATATCACAACTGTAGCTCTTGCAGTTAGGTCTGCGTCCAAGACGTGAACCTGCTGATTCAGAGCTTTACTTCACCTATAACCTAAGGAGATTTTGCTATGACAGCAACAGTAACTGAGTTACACCCAAAGAAACGTACCATTTCGGTAATCCATCGTGTTAAAAAAACTGCTGATGGTGACGAACGTCCAACGCTCGTCGCGGTCAAAGAAAACGATGGAAGTTTTAACTGCTTTGATCTTGCAACTGAGCGTGATGAATTTGATTTCATTACATCGGTAGGTAAGTATGAAGAACTCGGCCTGCGCACGGGCGATACTGTCATTTCCACACTTGGTGGATCTGGCGATCGTCTGTCGTTTGCTATGTCGCGTATGCTCGGGGAGGTAGGCGGGGTGCTTCATCGTATCCCCGGCTATCACCTGAAAAACTTCAAGGACACTCCGGCTTTTACGGAGCTAAATGAAGACCTACAGGAAGACGCGTTGCTCCTCCACACACTGTGGGCAAGCACTCCGCAACACTTCTTTGAGTGTCGCATCCGGGACCGCGAGATTATCCGCGTTTCTGAGCTCTATCGCGCGTTTAAAGACGCACAGCTGGAGCGAATGAAATGTGCGGGTCGTTTGCGGGCGCGCCTTATCGGAAGTCTCTTTCTCTCTGAGGAAGGGAAGTATCCCGAGGGCAAGATTGAAGATTGGTTTGATGCAAGAAAAGCAGACGACCCAATTTTTCAATCGCTGGAAAAAGAAGAGCATACCGCAAAAGCTACTCTGGAAAAGGCAATCAAAATGACCCGCATCGTTGAAATATTTGCGGGCATAGAAGGTTGTGGGCCGTCTATCATTGGCGGGCTCGTTTGCTCCATTGGAGACATTCGCCGTTTCTCGGGCCTTGAAAAACTCACCTCGTATCTCTTGGGACTAAACGCGCGCTTTAACGAAACGGGAGAATTTCCTCGCTCAAAACGCGGTGTTCGTACCAATTGGAACAGGGCAGGGCGCCAGACTCTGTATTTGCTGGCAGATCAGTTTAACCGCCGGCCTGATAGTGAATGGGGAATAAAGCTCCGCGAAAACAAAGTGTACTACCGCAAAAAGCATCCGCACACGCTCATCATTGAAAAAAATGGCGGGCAGGAAACTGGCCGTACGTTCGTCTTCGCCCCCGGTATTTGCGAAAAGAAAGGCAGCAAGTATCAGGTATTTGATGAAAACGGCGTGGTCGTTGAAACAGTAAGCGGTACACAGCGTTACTATGATGGGCACATCCACCGTCGAGCGATATGGAAAACACTGCGTGAGTTTGTACATTTTCTGTACGGCGCATGGACCGAGCTTGAAAAAGCGGAGTACGTGCCTGTAGAGAAGAAGGTGCGAGCAAAAAAAGCTGCATGAGTTGTGATGTTTCGGGTGAGGGTTTTTGTATTGGTTGATACATCTTTTGATGAAATAACCCTTACCCACCCTTTTGTGAGGATTTATCCCAAAATGCATTTTCTTCAAACGCAGTATCCTCACAATCGCCAAGCAAGTTTGCTGAAGGCAGACTTGCTTGGCATCTTTATTTTGTACTTATGTTTACTCATGAATACAAATTGAGATTTGTTCTTTAAAGTTTTGGGTGGTGGTTTTCTGACGCCTTGTTTATCTTTTGAGAGCTTAGCCACCACTCTCCCGCTTGCTGATGTGATTGTTTATTAGAT